>NZ_CAWUDM010000061.1:0-37329 GCF_963920855.1 Nostoc sp. CCY0012
CCCATCTCCCACTCCCCCCATCTCCCTACTCCCTACTCCCCACTCCCTTCCTGCAACCGCCGTTGCCATTCCGCGTCAATTTGTGCGGAACGCTCAACTTCTTGGTCGATTAAGTCGGTTTCGCTGGAATAGATTACATCGTCTTTGCTGATGACTTTTTCGGTGGCAAATTGTTGGGCGAAATTGATTTTGCGCTGTAAATCAGTATTTGGGTCTGCTAATAGCCTAGATCGAGACAGGCGATCGCGGTTACGGGCAGCGATTTTTTGATTGCGCCATTGAATCCAAAAATAACGTACTAAGGGTATGGCCAAAAATCCTGCGCCGTAAGCTAACAATAACCAATAAATTCCTTGGACAAAAGCAACTAATCCACCTAATTCGGCAGCAACTGTACCATCAGCTATCAAACCTCCCAATATTAATGCCGCGACGAAATTAAGTATCCCCAATCCCGCCGATAGCATAATTTGTCCTGAACTTGCGGCACTAAAACGCCAAGACAATTCTTCTAAGTAGGTGGATACTGACTGATGACGTGTTTTGCTGGCTTTGACTTGCAACTCTGGGAAGTAATAAACAATTTGCCCTTCTGGACTAACTTCTGGTTGCCCATTAAATCTTGTCAGCACAGGCAACATATAATCTTCGTATTCTTGTGTATAATTTGCACCCAGATTATCCAGATAGGGGGCAATTTGTTCGGCTACCACTGCACCACGGTTATTTTGAATCACAGTGGCAATTTCTTGCCAACGGCGTTCTTCTAAGTTGGCGTTAGGATTACCATCGCCAAACAAAAACGAAAATACAGCCTCAAAGAAATTCAGTTCGCTTTCTTGGCGTCTGTCATACTGCCTGCTATACTGTCTTTCCTGGTAGCGTGGGCGATAATTGGGGCTAAAGTACCAAAATAAATTGGGGAATGGGAAATAGAAGAACCCCCCACCCCTAGAACTACTTCCCCGACTGTTGTCGTTGCGATCTGAGCTAGAGGCGGTAATGATGACAATGATGGTAATAGTTATGAGGGCGATGGAAACAATTAAGAGAACTCCAAAAGAAACGCGAATGAGGTAAAACAAACCCCCCCAGACTTTCTGCCACCATTCCCGTAATCGTAACTGCAAGTATTTATTACGTAATATATCTCGGAAATTTCGCGGAAACTTGTAAACAATATCACCAGTTTCTGCTACTTGAAGATGTCCACCAGCATCAGAAGCCAGGGCTAATAATCCTTGGCCAGCCTCTGCCACATTTAATCCTGCCTGGGCTGCTACATCACCAACAGTGACTCGGTAGCCCAGGTTTTCTATAGCTTTCATGATGGTGGGATTGGGAGTCATCGCTCTTCCCTCTTGTTAAAATTCGCTTTGTCTTTATTAAGTATAAAGTTTTATTTTTATGAGCTTGTTCGGGTGCAAGGGATGAAATCCCCAGGAATTATTTTTCGCGTGACTTAGCTGCGATCGCTTCATGCTAAAATTATTAATCTTGGCTTGATTAATCAGCAATTTTTCTGTCCTTAGTATGGTTCAGTATACTCTCGCTCAAAGTCCAGAAATTATCCTCACTGTTTCTGGAAAAGATTCAGCCAAAGCCCGTGATAAAGCTATGGATCAGCTGATGGAATTGATGGAAGCTGGTCAGTTGTCCACGGAATTGGAAGAGGGATTTGGGCCTCAACAATTAATTCAGGTTAAGGAACCAGCTAATGATCCTGTAAGTGGCGAGGATAGCATTACGCAAGCTGTCCAGGTTTTGAATACTCTAGCCACCCTCAAACTCAAAGTGCAGGAAACACGCACTGAAGCATTGGAAGTTCGCCAGGCTGTTGATGTTCTATTTTCAGATGATGCAGTCAGTGAAGAGGAAATAGCTAGCCTGAAGGAAGGTTTTAAAGTCCTAAAAAACTTTGCCCAAGCTAATCTACGCTATCAGGAAGCACGGACAAAAGCCGAACATGCACGGCAAGTTTTGGATCAAGCTTTAAAGTCGCCTGAAAAATAAGACAACATTTTATCCTTGCCATACCAGTAGAGTGTGTTGTCGTGTAGCGTAACCCACTACCCTAGATTTATAGAGAGGACTAAAGTCCTCACTACAAACCCTAACGGTGTCCGTTACCTCTCAATGCAGAGGCACGTGATTCTACATCTCTACTAGATAGTTGCGCTACCATGCTTTGCTGATAGTACTGGTGATAATAGTTATGAGATACAGGTGTAGCGTCTTTAGATCTATTAGCGATCATTCCTAATAGGGGAGTACCAGAGATTTGAATCTCTTCTAATACTTGCTGTAATGCAGTACGCTTGAGCTTACCTAAACCAGCTACTAGCACAATACCATCGGTATTAGAAGCCATTAAGTAGGCATCTGCAAACCCTAAAAGTGGCGGAGTGTCATAAATAACTAAATCGAAACTCGCTTGTAGGTTGTCCATCAAATCATGCATTTTTTGAGACGCCAGCAACCTGACCGAATCAGGGGGAATTGGCCCTGCTGTCATGACAAACAAGTTGTCTTCTAGTGGCGATCGCTCGATGACATTGTGCCAATCTAGATCTTGGGAAATGACATCGGTCAATCCTTGAATATTCATCAGTCCTACTCGATTGTGTAGGGTAGGACAACGTAGATTAGCATCTACTAGTAATACTCTTTGCCCCATAGCTGCGGCCGCTTGTGCTAACTGTATAGCAACTGTAGATTTACCATCTCCCTGCACAGGTGAACTGATTACCAAAGAACGAATTGGTGTATCTGAACCTAAAAGCAAAATGTTGGTGTAAAGCGAACGAAAAACCTCAAAAAATGAGGCGCTATTTGGTTGTTGTATTGCTCTAGATAATTGTGTAGGGTTGGTTGTTTCCAGATCTTTTCTTAAAGGAACTATCCCTAAAAGTGGCAGTCGAGTATTATCTTTAAGTTCTTGCGCGCTATAGTATATATTACTGAGTTTATCTACAATTAAAGCTGCTCCTATACCTAGTAATAATCCTAAAGCACCACCTATTGCTAAGTTTCTCGTAGCACTATCAGAAATAGCTCCAGGACTATTAACTCTAGATAATTTCGGATCAAGTAATAGCCAAGGTTGTTGTTTTTGAGCTTTATCTATTTGTAAGGCTTGTTGTTTAGCTGTAAACTGATTCAGCCCCTCAGTGGCAATTTGTAATTCCCGCTGAATATTATCGTAATTACGGCTAATGCTAGCCAAAATTCTGACTTGATTATTGAGTTCTCTGATGTTCTCAACTAGAGAAATTTCACGAGCCGATAGTGCGCGGATACGGCTTTGAAAATCTCTTTGAACTCGCTCTTCTTCTCCAGCCAGCAAAGGAAGTAAATACGCTTTCCTCTCTCTTAACGTCACCATTATAGGATTATCATCTGTTAATACGGCTGACTGTCTGGTGAGTTCAATATCCGCCGCTTGCAGTTGATCCAGTATTGCTTGATATCGACTATTTTCACTTAGCAAAGAATTACCAGCTCTCTCTCCTGGCTGTTGTGCTAACTCACTTTGTAAGTCCTGATATCTAGCTATAGATTCTTCTAATTGCACCCGGTTTTCTAGTTGTTGACTAGTCAATGTAGAAATTTGATTTGACAACTCCTGACCTTTTTGGGTGGGGTCAATTAAACTATTTTCTAATCGCAGGTTCCGTAGTTGATTTTGCCAATATTGTACCCGCTCATTTAAAGGCTTTCTTTGTTCGTTGACAAAGTTAATCGCCTGAACTACTTCTGATTGCCTATCCTCCAGACTATACTGCAAATAAGCATCAGCTAGTAAATTAGAAAAATCTCTAACTATTTGTCTATCTGGGTTAATAAATTGAACATTAATGATGTTTGGCTCTTCGGATGTAACGATTAAGTTACTCACAAACATGTCATACAACAGATTGGGAGTAATTTCTGAATGTTGAGCCTTAAGTCTGTCAATAAACTCTGGGTATTGAGCCTGGAGTCTGTCAATAAAGTTCGGGTCTTGAGCTTGAAGTTGAGCAATAATCGGTTCGATGACTCTAGGACTCTTTAAAACCTTAATTGTTGTTTGTAGCTCTTGCTGAGGAGTAGCTGTATTTCCTGGGGAATCTATGGATTGAGGGAAATTAGCTACCACCTGACTTTCGCCAGTCCCCCGTCTGGTCAAAATGTCGAACGCCCCTTGATAGACTGGGGGATCTGATTTAGCCTTCAGTACAGATGCAGTTGCTAATACGCCTGTTATACCCACAATTAACCACAATCGACGACGTAAGACTGCTGCAATTTGACCTAGATTCAATTCATCATCACTATTGGACTGAGCAATCTTAGTTTGTGATAACAGGTAGGGGTTTTTCTCTGACTGAAGCATAGTATTTGTAATTGAAACTACTGAAACTTCTTAAACAGACTTGGCGTAGTTTAATTAAACTTGTTCAAAATTGTCTTAGCTTGCACTTTAGCAGAAAAATTACTCAATAAACTGACTAGCTTTATGAAGCAAATAACTTCAGCGGGTATTAGGTTTTTTCCACAATGGGCTATTATACTCAATTATTTTAACTACCCTGTTGAGGATACAACCGAACTGGAATCATTTTAATATATCTACAGTAACATTGCGTAGACCATATCGGTTGCCTCACTTAAGTATTTAGTCACCAAGAGGAAAAGGGGCAGGGAGCAAGGGGGAAAACCGTGACGACGCTTGGACTCCGCCCCATATGAGCGTCCTAGAAGGACGGGGCTTATACCCATGTTCTGCTCCGCTCCACGCAGGGGTAAAGGGCTTGTTCCCCCTGCACCCTGGACTCTTTCCCCTACCTCTTCTGGTTAGCTACAAAAAAAGAGGAGCAAACTTAATTACTCCTCATTTCACTGGGGCGCTAGGATTCGAACCTAGGAATGGCGGGACCAAAACCCGCTGCCTTACCACTTGGCTACGCCCCATCAGTTGACTAAGACACTATAACATTCACTAACTAGGTTTTGTCAAGTACCGTGAGAAAAATTTAGGGATGCTATTTTCTGGTGTTTGACAAAACTTGTTAAAGATTTCTCGCATTGCTTGCTATGGAGAACTAGGTTGTTTGAATAGTTACTGGTGTTGCCGCTGTATATTTGCTGTTCATGACATGGGAAATACCAAAACTTACGCCAAATTAGCGACAAAATCTCCCGAATTGCGGAAATTACTAACATCCCCATATTTTAATTATTATGGTGTATATGCAAAACTATACATAAGCTATAGCTACATTTTAAATGTCAATTAGTTGCCATTTATCTAGGAAAAATAACAGCATTGTATTTTTTCATAAACCTGATTTGACAATTAACTATATGTATGTATAGTATTTTGATAAATCATATACGTAAGTATGACGTTGTATTTCTTCCTTGATAAATAAATGATAATAGATAAAAATACAGTGTTTAATATTAAAAATTAAGGCTGTTTTACTATAAATTTTATCCGATAAAACTAGATTGAAACTGCCGCATAGCATAACTGTCATTTATTGAAATTAGTCCATAATCAAGAGTATTAGGAAGTTTTGCTAAGTCTTGGGTGAAAAATAGTCACACTAAACAAGGAAAATAAGATGAAAATGACGGAATTAGATACTCACATTTGCGACTCTTCGATGGTAGTAGCAGTTCCTGAACAGATTTTTTCCGATATCGGTGGTGAAGCAGTTATTTTGCATATCAAAACGGGTATTTACCACGGACTGAATGAGGTGGGGGCAAGGATATGGACTTTGATTCAAGAACCAAAAGTGGTAAAAGAGATCAAGCAGGTCATTTTAGAAGAATATGAAGTTGCTTCTGATGAGTGCGATCGAGACCTGATAGCATTGTTGAAAGACTTTCTCGCGGCTGGATTAATTGAGGTTAAAAATGAAACGACTGCGTAAGTTTCTGCGCTTAAGTGCAGGCGATCGCAATTTTTTAATCGTCACCTTCTTTTTACTGGCAGCCATCAGGCTAGGACTGGTGTTAATCCAGTTTAATCAACTACTGAAACTCCTCACTAAAATTAGTCACTCCCGTGAACCATTGCCCAGTAACAACCAAGTGTCTGTGGGCAAAATTGTTTGGACTGTCAATAAAGTGACCCGTTATGTCCCCGGTGCTAAATGTCTAGCACGTGCCTTGACTACTCAAGTACTGATGCGTCACTACGGACATTCTGGGGAATTGCGCCTAGGCGTCGCTAAAGTAGACACAGGAAAGTTAGAAGCTCATGCTTGGATTGAATCTCAAGGACTGGTAATTATAGGTAATATCCCAGACCTTTCCCGCTATACGCCCCTACCATCCCTAGAAGGAGTGAAATTATGAGCGGGATTGTGGGTGTGCAGTATCTCAACAATCGTGCGGTAGATCATCAAGATATCCAACGAATGGTTGATATTATCGCCCACCGTGGCCCTGATGGTGCAGATATCTGGATTGAAGATTCTGTTGGATTGGGTCATAGAATGTTATGGACAACCCCCGAATCTTTAATAGAGAAACTACCTTTAGTTAATCAAGCAGCAAAACTGGTAATTACTGCGGATGCCAGAATAGATAATCGTGATGAACTGATGTCGGTCTTGGAATTACCTGACCGTCCCATAGAAAAAATTACAGATAGTGAATTTATATTAGCTGCATATCAAAAGTGGGGTGAATCTTGCCCAGAACATCTTTTAGGCGATTTCGCCTTTGCTATTTGGGATCAAAATAAACAATCTCTTTTTTGTGCGCGGGATCACTTAGGGGTAAAGCCGTTCTATTACTTTTACCAACCAGGCACAATGTTTGTGTTGGCCTCAGAAATTAAAGCCATCTTCGGTTTACCACAAATACCACGCCGACTCAACGAGGTGAGAATTGCCGATTATTTGGCATTGATGATGGAAGATCAAGTCATCACTACTTACCAAGATATTCTGCGACTGCCTCCGGCTCATAGTATGGTCATCAACCAATCTGTCATAAGAATTTGGTCATATTGGCAACTTGACAAACAGCGGGAATTACGGTTATCTTCTAACGAAGAGTATGCTAAAGAATTTAAAAATATTTTTACCGAAGCAGTACGCTGTCGTTTACGTAGTGCTTTTGCGATCGCCAGCCACTTGAGCGGCGGATTAGATTCTTCTGCTATTACTTGTGTAGCTCGGCATTTACTTCACCAAGCCGCAAAACCTCAAGAATTACACACTATATCCAATATTTTTGATGAAATTACCGAATGTGACGAGCGTCCATTCATCAATGCAGTGTTGGAACAGGGAGGTTTAATTCCCCACTATATTCACGGTGATCAGTGTAATCCTTTATCTAACTTAGACAGCATATTTCAGTATGAAGACGAAGCTTTATTAGGCCCTAGTCACTTTTATCCTTGGAACTTAAACCGTGTTGCCAATGAACTAGGAATTAGAATTTGCCTGGACGGATTTGATGGCGACACCGTGGTTTGCCACGGTTCTGCTAGACTTACCGAACTAGCACGCCAAGGTAAATGGCAAATATCAATATCAGAATTAAAAACTGTTTCTGTCCACTTTAACCTCCCCCCCCTGGGTGTATTGCAAAACTATGGTTTGCCTTATCTTCAGGACTTAATCAAGCAGTTTCGGTGGATAGCATTTGCTCAAGCTGTGCAACTAATTCACAAACATTTCGGCATTTCCCGCCGAGTATTAATTATTAAGTTTGGCTTGAAACCTTTAATTCCTCAATCAGTGCGGCGACTTTGGCGGCGGTTACGAAAAAAACCGATTACTTCTATGACTGCTGCCTCACAAACACCCCTAATTAACAGTAAATTTGCTGAAGATATTAACTTAGAGGAACGAATTTACAAGTTTAATGCGTATCCTCAACCACCCTTAACTGTAAGAGAAGAACATTGGCGTAATCTCACACAAGGTATATTAGCTTACACTTTTGAGCAGGCGGATCAATATGCAGCCATGTTCTCTTTAGAAGCTCGTCATCCATTTATGGATAAACGATTAGTAGAATTTTGCCTGGCCTTGCCTTCTGAGCAAAAGTTAGATCAAGGATGGGGACGAGTAGTCATGCGAAGGGCTTTAGCAGGCATACTGCCGGAAAAAATTCAATGGCGTGGCGGAAAAGCAGATATGACACCAAATTTTCACGATGGACTACTCAACCGTAACCGCGAAATCCTGTCAGAAGTAATGACTTATAAACTAGGAAATCTGGAAAAATACGTAGATATAGATTTCTTACAAGCAGCTTATCAAAGACTTTTATCAACCGAAAACCAAGTTCAAAAAGGAGACAGTATGGCCGTTTGGCAGGCGGTAATTTTAGCTTTGTGGCTTGACTACAAGCAAGTGCAGCCGTAAGTCCAAATTCTTGGCAGGTGAATACAAACCGTAAGTCCAAGTTCTGCGAGCGTTAGCTCAAATTACAACTACGTCCATTACAAAACCAAAAATTGAGGATATCAATCATGAAAAAGCAATACAACGCACCCAAAATGTCTAACTACGGTAATGTTGAAGCCATCACACAGGGCTTCGGTGCTTCTAGTGAAACCGATACCATTTTCTTCAATGGTAGTACCTTTAACGGTACAGGTTCAATTGATGGGGAAGTAGTACCCATCAGAAGATAGATAACTGCAATCCATCTTCTCAGTAAATTGCCATCATCAGAGTGACACTATTTTTGTATTCTGTCTCTGTAGTAATTGAACAGAAGAAAATGCGCCAATAAAAGGTTGGGTTAAATATATTTCAAACCCAACCTCAAATAATTTTTCTAATAATTAAATTATTTTAACCTATTTAAATATCAATCATGAAAAAGCAGTACCACCCACCTAAAATTTCCATCCACGGTAATGTTGAAGCTATCACACAGGCTATAGGTTCCGATGTTTTTGTAGATGTAGTTTTCTTCAATGGTTCACCATTATTTAGCATCCAAGGTACAAGTGATATTGATGGAGAAGTAGTACCCATCAATAGACAATAGGTAACAGCCATTTATATTGCCATCATCAAAGCGATACTTGTATTTATAATGTCTTGGGGACAATTTAAAGTTTAGGTTAAAAGTATTTTCAGGCAACCTCAAAATACATGTGACCACATATATTTGGCATCTAAACCTTATCTACTTTGAGAACTGTACTTTGTAGTCAAGATTCTGAGATTGTTTCCTGGCGTCGCCGTGACAAAAACTTCACTTTTCATGATGGACGAGGTTTATAGGGTTCTTGATTTAATATTTGAAAAACATCAATACAACACAAAAAGATTTTTCTGCTCCCTAGCTACGCAAATAATTGTATAAGTCAAACCAGACTATAATATAGACTAAATTGAACATATGAAAGTTTATAAAGCCTTTAACTTATATATTGCCTCAGAAATACAATTACCAGAGCTAATCGAAAGTGAAGGTAAGCCAGATGTGATTGTGCGGTTAGGGAAATTAGATGATACCACTGCCAAGGAATTTGATCTGGGGAACAATTTCCAAGGCACAGTAGCAGAAGTTGGTAGATTTTTAATTTATCAAGGTCAAGAAATAGTAATTGATCCCCTACCAGGAGTAGACGAGAGTTTATTACGCACCATACTTTTGGGGCCAATATTATGTGTTTTATTACGGCAGCGAGGACTGTTAGTTCTCCACGCTAGCGCTGTCAGAATTAACAACCAAGCAGTAGCATTTATGGGTGGTTCAGGTTGGGGTAAGTCAACTTTGGCTACAGCCTTTCACACCAAGGGCTATGATGTCTTAACTGATGATGTCATGCCTATCCAAGTTGGTACAGGGCAACCATTGGTATTTCCGGCATATCCTCAATTTAAGCTGTGGCCAGAAGCCGCTACCTCTTTAGGAGAAGATATTAACAGCTTGTCGCCAATTTTCCCCAATGGACCCAAATTGTCTTACAAAGTCTCTCAAGGTTTCCAACAAACCCCTCTACCACTCCAGAAAATTTATGTGCTGGGTAAAGGAGAAAGCCACGAAATTACTCAAATTCAAACGCAACAAGCCTTTGTGGAATTAGTACGTCATACACGTGCCATCACCTTAATTACAGATCCCGAATTTCAAGCTTCCCATCTCCGGCTTTGTACTGAACTGGTGAAAAATGTTAGCTTTTGTCACTTCATTCGCAAGCCTTCTTTAGCAGATTTACCCGAACTTGTCAAGCTGGTTGAGGAAGACCTCGCCGCTGCAAGTGTAGATAATCTCACTACTGTATAGATTAAATTTGATAGGTTGTGAAAGTTTTGATTAGCAAACTACGCGGTACGAATACCATATTTTCCCACTTATTAAAAACTCTCAGCCTGGTTTGGGCAGCATCTCGCCATTGGACTGTAGCCTGGATGGTATTACTACTAGTTCAAGGATTACTACCAGCAGCTAGTCTTTCTCTGACTCCGCGAGTAGTTAATGCTTTAGTTGCAGTCACGGGAACAGGAATTTCCGCAGCCACTATCCAGACAGTTCTCATCCCAGTAGGATTATTAGTAGGCATCATGCTATTGGGAGAGTTGGTTAACAGTGCGGCGGAATGGATTCGTACAGGCCAATCAGAACTAGTACAAGATTATGTTAGTAGCTTGATTCACAAACAATCAGTTGCGGTGGATTATGGCTTGTATGAATACTCTGAGTATAATGACCAACTCGGACGAGCGCGGGAGGGAGCAAGTGGGCGATCGCTGGCTTTATTAGAAAGTACTGGTAGTCTATTACAAAACAGTATTACTTTAATTGCGATCGCGGCACTTTTACTGCCTTATGGTGTTTGGCTACCTGTAGTTTTAGCCATCAGTGCTTTTCCGGCATTCTGTGTGCTGCTGTATTTAAATAAAATCCAGTATCAATGGTCACAAAAAACCACCACAGATCGCCGTTGGTTGATGTATTATGACCTGCTACTGACAAACAGTGCCACAGCTGCGGAAGTGCGATTATTTGACTTCGGCAATTACTTTCAATCTGCTTACCAAAATTTGCGCCGCAAACTCAGAAATGAACAGCTACAACTACTGAAACAGCAAACCATAGGCCGTTTTATTGCTGGGTTGTTGGGACTGATTGTTTCTGGTCTGGCCTTGGCCTGGATAGGACGACAAGTCTTGTTAGGAATTTTGAATTTAGGTGATTTAGCCTTATTTTTTCAAGCATTCAAACAAGGTCAAGGTGTTGTCAAATCTGTCTTAAGTAACTTGGGGCAAATTTATCGTAATGGCTTGTTTATTGGTAATTTGTTTGAGTTTCTAAAAATACAACCTAAAATCGTAGATCCACTTAATCCTGTCCCCGTACCGGCAAAACCTCAACAGGGCATTGAATTTCGGCAAGTATCTTTCAGCTACCCTGGCACTCAAGAAGCTGTATTGTCAAACTTCAACTTAACCCTACCTGCTGGTAAAATTGTGGCCATCGTCGGTGATAACGGTGCAGGGAAAAGTACACTCATTAAACTTTTATGTCGCTTCTATGACCCTGACGCTGGTAGTATACAATTAGACGGCATCGATATCCGTGAGTTTTCTGTACAACAACTGCGGCGATTAATTACCGTTTTGTTTCAGTCCCCCATTCCCTACTACACCTCCGCGAGTGAAAATATTGCTTTAGGTGACATATCTGCACCCTCAAATCAAGCAGAAATTGAAACATCTGCCAAGGCTTCCGGTATTCACGAAAAGATATCCCAATTACCCTTAGGCTACAACACCATGTTGGGCAAGTTATTTCCCCAAGGAACTGACTTGAGTGGTGGTCAATGGCAACGTTTGGCATTGGCAAGGGCATTTTTTCGCCGCGCCCAAATTATTATCTTAGATGAACCAACCAGTGCAATGGACCCCTGGGCAGAACACGATTGGTTGGAGAGATTTCGCACATTGGCAAGCGATCGCACAGCGGTTGTGATTACTCATCGGTTTACACTGGCAATGCAGGCAGATATTATTCACGTCATGCGTGCTGGTCAGATAGTGGAATCGGGAAATCATGGGCAATTACTAGCCCTAGATGGACTTTATGCCCAGTCCTGGAAAGCCCAAATGCACACTAATCTGACATCCTCTCAAGCCTAAGATTCAATTTTTGTGCCTCCTCTTTCTCACCCGTGCAGAGGTCGATTTCTCTAAAGGTGATGAACTTTCCCAGTTACCCCTCGAAATCCTTTCTCAAGTATTTTTCTTGCAGCGTTCCAGTCTTGATCCTGAGTATGCCTATAGTAGTAAGCCGCATCATTTAAAGCAGCATTACTGACTTTACACAACTATCAATAAGAGTAATTCTGACAAAAATTTATTAAAAATATCAAAAAAAATCCTAGCTTTTATCACTTATTCTTATGATTGGCAGATCGATTTTTTATTTGATGGTATATTGAATCCGTTAATCAGGCTCATAAATTGTCACGCAAACCTTATTTAATTGAGTTTTTTGGTTAAAAAGCCTGCTTTTCTAGTTATTCACAGCAAGTAATTATGTAATTTTACAAGGTAAATAAATCTCTCAATAGAATATTGCTGTGATTGTATTATTTCACCGCCTAACTTGGGTGAAATGACATCTTTCTCCCTAGATACTGAACAACATCTCAAATTAGCCAAATCTGCATTTTAGTTCTGGGCCAAAGTACGCAAACTTAGTCTAAAGTTCTGATGAAAACCCAACCCCATAATGAAAATCAGGAAATCAAAAACAGACTTGAGATTGAGCTACTTCTGAACAGTGTCCGTACTCATCCAGATTCTTCAACTACTGAGCGAATCAAAACCCTGCTTGAGCAAGACCTTGATTGGACATATATCATCCAAACAGCAACCTTCCACAAGGTCATGCCATTGCTTTACCAAAATCTCAATACCATCTGTCCTGAGCTAGTTCCCAAAGATATTTTGGCAGAGCTGCTCTATTATTTCAAAGCCAATGCTAGACGCAACCTTTTTCTCACTAACGAGCTGCTTAAACTTCTGAATCTCTTTGAATCCCACAATCTCACTGTAATTCCCATTAAAGGACCTATTCTTGCAGTCTCAGTTTACAAGAATATCGCACTGCGACAGTTTGGAGATATCGACATTTTAGTTCGCCCCCAAGATGCCATAATTGCCAGAGATTTGCTGGTTACTCAGGGATTTCAAAACACATACAACCATACGCGAGAACAAGAAGTTGCCCGACTAAAATCTCCATATTGCAAGGATAATAACTACACACACAAACACACAGGAGTTAATTTAGATCTCCACTGGCAACTTTTGCAGAAATATCTATCTTTTCCTATTGCTCATGAACGGCTGTGGCAGCGTCATGCCTTAGTAACTTTTGCAGGTAAAACAGTAATAAATTTATCACCAGAAGATAATCTGTTGTTTCTCTGCGTCCATGCTTGCAGAGATCGTTGGAACAAGTTAAGCCTAATCAGTGATGTTGCTGCACTCATCCGTGTTACACCCGAAATAAATTGGGATTTATTAATCAAACAAGCTCAGGTATTAGGTTGCTGGAGGAGGTTTTTGCAAGGTATGCTCCTCGCTAAAAATCTGCTGGGAACAGATTTACCCACAGAAATTTTGCCACTAATAGAGGCTGAACCTGGATTAACAGCAATTACAACACAAGTGAGAGAAAGGTTATTCATACAAACCTACAAGCCACCTG
Organism: Nostoc sp. CCY0012; assembly: GCF_963920855.1. Taxonomy (NCBI): domain Bacteria; kingdom Bacillati; phylum Cyanobacteriota; class Cyanophyceae; order Nostocales; family Nostocaceae; genus Nostoc; species Nostoc sp. CCY0012. The sequence goes on from NZ_CAWUDM010000061.1 coordinate 13,696, forward strand.
CACTGTGGGACAGATATCTCTTTGATCTGAATATTAGGGAACGTTTACAAGACAAAGTTAAGTATGGTATTTACCAATCAATTCTTGTGACTGCCAGAAGTAATAAGTTATTCCCTGCTTGGATTTAGAAGCATTTTTGCCAGTTAGTTTTTATCCTGAATAGTATTGACAAGCCGGAAAGTTTGAGATGCAAGAAATTAACAAACTATTCCTACCTTTATTGATTGCATATCAAAAAGAGATAATTTTCATGCCTAATTATTGATGATTCACGATGAAGATTATGTAGCTTTATGTAGGCGATCGCCAGAGACAAAAATCCTGAAAAATCTTTCCATATCAAGCTAAAAGCCGTTCTAACTATCTGTTAGATGTGGATTCTACTGCTAAATTTGTTTTGATTTGATGAACAATTACGTATTTTCTCTCAGACTAATTAGCAAATTATTGAGTTAATCTCAAACACATTGTACTTATCTCTTTGGCTACAGAATTATCTTCATACAGAATTACAATACTCGCCAAATTTCCAGCTTTTAGTATTGTCAAATCTAGGTGTTCCCGCAAGGATTTTAATCATGAATAAACGTACTGCTCTTTTGTGTTCAATTCTGACAACTTCTGTTTTTTTAGCTGCGCCATCAGGTAATGCCTTAGCAAATACTGCTGTTAATATCACAGTGCGCCAAGGAGCAAGGCAAACATTTCAAGGTTTTGGCGCTAGCCAAACAACTAATGGTGGTACAAGATATGCCAATCTAGCACAATCAGAAAAAAATACATTGCAAAAACTTGTATGTAATGACATACAATTCAAAATTGTTAGATTATGGTTTGACCCTGCTCAGTATGCATCTAAGCCAGGAGAGGAAAATATTTCTAAATTTGTAGACCCTTTTGTAAGTTCAGAATTTATTTCTACGGCCTTAGCAAATGGCTGCAATAAACTGTTACTTGCTCCCGGTAAAATTCCAGAGTCTATGGGGCCTAGTGGTGGTGGCTATATTCATAATTATCAAATAAAAAATTATGCTGCATTACTAGCCAATTTTATATATAAAGCTCGGCAAGAATATGGAGTAAAAATTCACGCTACAGGTGTTCTCAATGAGCCAAATGATCGTCCTATAAAATTTTCAGATGAGCAGTGGCCTATCATTATCAAAAATCTCCGTAAAGAGCTTGATAATCGTGGGTTGAAAGACGTCAAAATTATTGGTCCAGAACTAGCTAATGCTGACGGTATAGCAGTTCGAGTAATCAAAGCCATCAAGCAAGATCCTGAGGCGTGGAAAGCTTTAGATGGAATTTCGACGCATTCCTACAACATGGCAGCAACAAATGCAATTGCTAATTTAATTGAAGGTACAGACAAAGAGTATTGGATGACAGAGGCTGGTACCAACGGTAAAGAAAATCCTGGTGATGCTTTAAACGCTGCTTCTGCGGCTTCTCGTTTTCTCAATGATATGAACCACAGAGTTACCCACTGGATTTGGTTTATTGGTCATGCATTAGCAGACCCCAAGGATGATGCTACCCGTCTGATTCGTTATTCACGCGATCCATTTCGTTATGATGTTTTTCAGAAATATTATTACTTTCTCCAACTAAGTAAGACGTTTGACTTGGGGGCTGTATTTAGAAAAAGTGTCAGTTCTCTAGAAAGCAATATGACCTGGACTTATGGCAAAAAACCACGCATTACTGTAGCCAGTGCCAAAAATCCTGATGGTTCGTGGGGAATAGCCGTCAGCAATTTTACAGACGATAGATTTGAATTTGTCTTGCCTAACGGTTACAAATGGTCTAACACCCAAGGTGGTTATGCAGCAGAAGATTTTTCCGTAACGGTTTTTGTAGAAGAACTTGCCCAAGCTAGCGATAAAACCATGAGAATGTATCGCTCAAACAGCAATGTTAATAATATTTATATAGGTAACGCTATTATGCGTAAAGGCAAGGTTACCATCCCCAATGTAAAAAGTTTGGATTTAATTACTTTGCGGAGTAAATAGTTGCGCGGAGGAAATTGGGAAAACATTTCCACTTTTTCATCCTTAAATCCTACAGAGGCGTTTCATGAAACGTCTCTACGATTACCCATTATTTTGTATAACTTGTTGGTAAATTTTCATTAATTGCCGATAATTAGTCTTAGAAGTATATTTATTTTCATAGGTGTGACGAGCATTCTGTTTCATAGAAATTATATTTTCGGGGTTATCCATAGCCCATTTTATTTTTGCGGCTAAACTCACAGCATCTCCTGCTTGAAAATATAACCCATTAACACCATTTTCTACAATTTCTGCCATACTACCTAATTTGGGGGCTAACACGGGTAATCCACAGGCAAAGGCTTCTATGATTGTTAAGGGAAAACCTTCATACCAAATTGAAGGAAATATTAAAAAATTGGCATTATACATTAATTGAAAAACTGCTTTTCTTTCTTGAAATCCTAGAAAATCAATCAAATCTCCATACCCTGTATGCAGAGCTTTTTCTTGCAATACTTGCTGTAAAGGTCCATCACCAACAATTTTTAAAGGAATAGATAAATCATTTTGAATATAAGCATCAATTAATAAGGAAACTCCTTTTTCTTCTGATAATCTGCCAACAAATAGTAAGTAATTGCCACTCTTTTTGTATTGTTCATTAGAGTTTTTATCAGCAATGAAATTGGGTTTAATATAAATTTTCTCTGCGGGCAATCCAGCCTGAATCATTTTTTCTTTTTGAAATTGTGTAAAGACAATATAAGCATCTACCCTGTTATTCCAAGTACCTCGCAGCCGATGGTAGGTAGTCATTGCTGCTACAACCGAGCTTTGCAGATGAGATTGGCGATAGCATCCATGCAATACACTAGACCAAGGTACTAATGAACCAATGCAATCTTCACAAATTTTGCCCTCTCGAAATGGCATTGCTTTAGGACAAGCCAAACGATAGTTGTGTAAAGTTTGGACAACAGGCACTTTAGCCGCATAACAAGCATCATAGACAGCAGGAGAAAGCAGGGGAAAAAAGTTATGTACATGCACTATTTCTGGACAAAAGCGACTTATTTCTGCTTTGACTCTTTTTTTGGCAGCAAAAGAATAAATAGCCCTTCCAGATGTAACAGCTGTATCCCAAATACTACTTATTGTGTGATTGTGTTCTTCTAATAGAATTACTTCGTGCCCGTTGGCCTCTAATAAAGCTTTTTCCTCTTGAACCACCCTATCTTCACCACCCGCAAATCGGTAGCGGTTATGTAAAATTAACAACTTCATGCTTGTTTCTCTAAGCCGAATTATCAATACTCTACAAGTAATTAAGGGTGAAACGGAACCTTAAATATACTCATTGTTCGTCAAGAGTGTTTGAGCGATCGCAGTCACTATTTTAAGAGCTAAAATCATGACTACAAACTTATTTCTGAGTGCAGACTTGTTTATAAATTGAAGAGAGGAAAAGACCTCTCATTTTCCAACTAAAAACATCCTTTACCCTCTTTTGTCCACCTTGACCCATACGCAGTCTCAATTCTGGGTCTTTAGCCAACAATAACATTCCTTGAGCAATATCTTTTACTGTTGTCTCAGGTGTATGTGCCGGGATTTTAAAACCAGTTTCTTCTGTCACCTGTACACCTGGCCCTCCTAAATCTAAGCAAATTACTGGGCAACCTGCTGCCATTGCTTCTAAGCAAACCCATCCACCAGAATCATGTAGACTGGGGTGAATTAGTACATGACACTCGCCCAACTTACCCAATGTTTCATTCCTTGATAACCTACCCCAAAATTTTACTTGATGAGCAATACCAAGTTCTAAAGTTAGGTTTTGCAGTCGTTTTCGTTCCGGGCCATCACCCACAATCCAGTATTCTGTATCATCTGGTAAGTCTGCTTGAGCAAAGGCTTGCACTCCTAAATGAATTCCCTTCCAATGCAGCAATCTTGCCATACTAATAAACCGAACTGAGGAAGTATTAGGATTGGTAAACTGAGCAAGTTTTTGAATTTCTTCTTCAGATAAACCAGATTCAGAAAAGATTTGCACATTTTTTGCAGCCATATGGCGCAGTCTTTGAGCAGTATCTTTTGTTGTTGCCCAAGCTAAAATGCTACGTCTTGCCGTCAGTCGAACAAAGGGGTCATTTTCCCCCAGCCAGCGAGCCATATTTCGCATAAATTCATAAATTTTACCCCGCAGACTAAAATTTAGCCCAAAAGCCTTGGGGGATAATTCACCACCTCCTACGGGGCCCCAAATAAAGGGAATTGGTAAAAGTGAAATAAAGCTAGGACTAGAGTATTTGACATAGGTCACATGATGACAGACATCAAAGCAAATATTCTGGTGGAGTGACCTGCTAACAAAATATGCTTGAATTTGCCAGAGATAGTAGTGAAAATAAACCCACTTTTGTGTCTGTTTTCCTTTGGGACTCCAATCAATGATCCAACCGCAGGGATCTAGATAAACGAAATGTAGTTTGGGTAATGGGTTACGCACTAGTTCAGCTTCAATACCTGGGCGGTGACAATTTGATGTCAAGACCCAAACATGGTAATACTTGCTCACTTCCCGGACAATATTCCAACCTACTCCTGGTTCAGAACCTTGACCTGGCTCACAGGCGTATGCAGAAATCAGAATATTCATGTCATAATTTCCGGATGAGTTTTATGAAGTTTTATTGCTGCTAGACCTACACCATACATTGTCCAAAGCCAAATACCACCTGTGGGCCCTTCAATAATTACTTCAAATGTTGTCACCGTCATCGAGGCTATCCAAAAAGCCAGCAGCGTCAAAAAGACCCCAGCCCATTTTGTTTGACCTTTCGCGCTGCTTTGGCGAAATTTTAATAGTATGGTTCCAGCCCAACTCAGTTGCACCAGTAGCCACAATACCAGACCAGGTACACCAGTCCGAGCAAGAACTGATATATGTCCATTGTGTGGACTGCGAACGTTACCATCGCCTAAAGGATCAAAGCCAGCATCAACTCCCAAATTGATACCAAATCCTTTCCCAGTCCAGAAATAGTCTCCAAAAATAGTGTAGTTAATGATATAAGTCCACCAATCTAAACGATAGTTTTTAGTTCCTTGTCTCTCTTGATTATCAACAAATATACTCGCTATTTTTGAAAAGATAGGTTCAAATATTTCTGGATTTATGAATAAAATTAGCAAAATTATAAATATCAAAATCGTTAATATTTTCCAAATTTTGCCACTTTTGTATTTACTAATACTAACTATAGCAAAGGCATTTAAAAAGGCAAGCATTCCGGCTCGATTTGCATTTATAGCGATAACAGCTAAATTTATTAAAAACGTTAATATAAAAAATGTAGTCTGAAATTTTAATAAATTTGAACCAATAAAAAAGGCAGTAATGCCAGAAAAGTGAGTCATGGTATCAGCAGGTTTAAGAGTGATTACCTGCACATTTGAACCAGGCATAATGGGTAATGTTATGGCTCTTGAAATTGCCCACACAAACGGCATGAGAATAACAAAAATTTTACTAAACCGCTCATACTGAGCAACCATAAACAGAAAACGCTGTGGTTTACCAACTAGCAAAGTTGCGATTATTAAAGCAAAAAAACAGTAGTACCATAAAGCGGCATCACGTATAGTGTCTAAGCCATATATGGGAAAATAGGGGATGGTATTAATGCAACACCACAGCATAAACAAGAGTAAAAACCAAGTTTGAGGTAGTTTGAGAATTTTAGGAATTGACTTATTAATACTTAAAGTTACCAATCCAAAAAGGAGGGTAATTTCACCAATATAAGCAGGAGGAACACCGACGTAGGAAAACCCTCTACCAAAAAAGGCATAGCCTAGAAGAACCCAGCTATGCCAGCTTAAAAATTTATCTGCAAAGTTGACTTTTTTCGTAGCATTTTTAGATGCAACACTTGTCTCTCCTAGCATATTTTTTTTGCCTAATAACTTTATTGTTCAATGAGTTAAGTAGAACAGGTTAAATAATTCACGCTATGTCATTGCAAATGAAACGAAAATGAAGTGTAATGAAGCAATTGCGAGGGTTTTGTCAATTTTACATTCTGTTACATAGTTAGGTTTATTTTCACCGACTTACTTACGTCTCTGCTACTGTAACAAAAGACAGAAAAATAATACTAATTATTTGATTGACGCTTTTAGCATAGTATATTTATCAGTTATTTGATAATGTAACTATTAGTTTGAGTTTTTTTAGATATCTTAAATTAAAGGTGTGAGAGCTTGCGACTAAAAACCAGTTCATAAATAGCCATTATCCGGCTGTAGTTCTGCTGTGCTGTATATTTAGCTTCAAACTCTGCGCGTGCTTCTCGGCGCATTTGGGCAATTAAAGCTGGATTTGCTATGGCCCATTGCACTTTAGCAGCTAGATCATTGGGATCACCAGGCGCGAAATGTAAGCCTGTTCGACCAGAATCTACTAATTCGGCGATCGCCCCAATATTGGCAGCAATTACAGGCGTACCTTTAGCAAAGGCTTCCACTGCCACCCGACCAAAGGTTTCATACCATTTGGAGGGAAATATGACAAACATTGCTTCTCCCATCAATTTATGTACTTCTGACATCGATTTTCGTCCTAGCCATTCCACTTGGGGTAGTTTTTTTGCTGCTTCCATCACCTGAGAAGCCAGGGGGCCATCGCCGATAATCTTCAAAGGAACTTTTACATCTAACTGTTGCCAAGCAGCAAGCAAAGTATCTAGCCCCTTTTCTACAGAAAGTCTGCCGACAAACAGTGCATAGCCGCCAGAACCTTCTCCTATTCCTGGATCGGGATGTACAAAGTTAGGTTTAACGACAATTTTTTCTGCGGGTAGTCCACCTGCAATAAATTTCTGCCGAGCAAACTCAGTAAGGCAAATGTAAACATCTACCATTTCCAGCCAAGTACGCATAGTACGGTGTGCAGTGAGCATGGTTGCTACTACGGTGGTTGCCGAGCGATTTTCGCGATAGCAACTATGCAAAACCCCAGGATAGGGAACGAACTTACCCATACAATCTTCACAGACTTGCCCATCACGGAAAAATAAGCCATTGGGACAAAGAAGACGGTAATTTCTTAAGGTCTGGACTACAGGAACGCCTTCTGACTTCGCTGCATAGTAAACAGATGGAGAAATTAAAGGGAAAAAATTTTGTATGTGGACTAAATCGCAGTCAGATTGCCTAAGTTTTTGTTTAACTATGTTGTAAGACTCGGTTGACCATATAGTTCTAAGTGCCATCGGGACAGATCCAATAGCTGCTACCCGCTCATTGTGTTCTTGGTAGACATCAACTTCATGACCCATTTCCCGTAACAAGCGTTCTTCTGACTCACGGGATTCATCCTCACCGCCACGAATTTGATAGTTGTTATGTATACTAAGGATACGCATAATGTAGTGTAGTTTTACGACCGAATCCTCGTTGGAGATGCCAAACTCTTTTGAGAAATTAAGATTTCTTCATAGGCTTTAGCTAAAAGCTGACCCTTTACTTCCCAAGAAAAATTCTCCCTAGCTAGCTTTTGAGCAGCTTTTCCCATAAACATGTATAATTTTGGGTCTTGCGCTAAACGAGTCATTACTGCCGCTAAATCATGCACAGTTTGTTCTGGAGTATGAGCAGGGATTTTAAAACCAGTCTCCTGCGTTATCTGTAAAGCAGGCCCTCCTAAATCTAGGCAAATTACTGGACGACCTGCTGCCATCGCTTCCATACAAACGAATCCCCCAGACTCGTGCAGGCTAGGATGAACTAGTGCATGACATTCGCCTAGTATTTGAAAAATTTTATCTCGTGGCAGTTTACCCCAGAATTTCACTTGGTGGGCAACACCTAGTTTTTCGGCAAGAGCTTGCAAATATTTGCTTTCGGCTCCATCTCCAATAATCCAGTATTCTGCATTTGGCAGGGCTGCTTGGGCAAATGCTCTCAAACCTAAATGAAATCCCTTCCAGTGTAACAATCTACCAATACTTAAGAATCTGATTGGTGAGGTTTCTGGCATAGGACATTGAGAAAGACGTACTATCTCGGACTTAGGTAAACCTATAGGAGAAAAAACCTGTACATTGGCAGCGCCTACTTTTTGCAATTTCTCTGCCGTATCCTGAGTCATACCCCAAGCCAAGACACTCTTCTTGGCAGTTAGATGCACAAATGGGTCATGCTCTCTGCTCCAGCGTATAAAGTCTCGCAACATCTCGTACATCTTGCCACGAAGATTAAAGTCTTGCCAGAAGGCATCAGGTGCAGATTCTCCACCTCCAACAGGACCCCAAATGAAGGGAATTGGTAACAAAGAGAGAAAGCTAGGGTAAGTATAGGTCACATAAGTTACATGCTGGGCTATATCAAAAGCAATTTCTTGATGTAGTTTGCGTCCTATAAAATATGCTTGTAATTGCCATAGATAGTAATGCAAATGTAGCCCCAAAAGATTTTTTTTCCACAACTTAGCTCCAGGTAAATCACAATAGACAAAATTCAACCCAATTATTGAGTCTTTTTCTATTTCAGCTTCAATAAACGGACTATTATCGTTACGAGTAAGTACCCATATTTGATGCTTTTTAGCTAGTTCTTTAATAGTATTCCAGCCGATACCAGGGTCAGATCCCATATTTGGTCTACAGGCGTAGGCAGATAAAATAACTTTCATAAATTAATAATTCCTGTTAATAAATTATTTATATATTAATTTTTAAAGTTCTCGGTTTATAACTGCTGGATATGGACTAAATCACAGTTAGTTTGTCTAAGTTTTTGTTTAACAATGTTCTGAGACTCTGTTGAAAATACCGTAACAATTTTTTCATAGAGATGTGTTAAAGATTTAGCTTTCATAAGAGTTCTTAATTCAATTTGATTTGATTTCATATAAGATTTTTTCATAAACTGCCGCAACTTGTTCAGCAGTATTTTCCCAAGTAAAAGGCTTTGCTCTCACTAGACCTGCTTCAATTAATGAATTGCGATAGGTGGTATCTTCCATAAGACGACATACTGCTTTTACTATTTCCTGGATATCTACTGGGTCAACTAAAATAGCAGCATTACCAGCTACTTCCGGTAATGATGTAACGTTTGAAGTTATAACTGGTGTCCCACAAGCCATAGCTTCAATAACAGTCATTCCAAACCCTTCGTAAAGTGATGGAGATAAAAGTACGTCAGTAGCATTATAAATTTGCACCAGTTTATCTTGGTCTGGCTTGCCTAAATAAGCTACAAAATTTTGTAGTTCGTGGGTTTGAATAAAAGTTTTTTGCTCAGATGTAAAGTCAGCACCTGCTTTCCAAAAATACACAGGTAGATTTTTTTCTTTTAAAGCTTTGATAACTTTTAAAATAGTCGAAATATTCTTACGTGGATGATTGGAACCTACGTTGAGGAGGCAAAATGTTTCTGGTGCAATACCATATTCTTGCCGCAAAGAGAAAACTTCCTTTTTGGGTAGAATCCGAAAAATTGATTCAATAGCGTCGGGTGCAATCGTAATATTTTCTGGGGCGATTTCTAGGTTTTGTCTTATATCTTTTGCTGTATGTTGAGAAACAGAAATAATATGCTTGGCTTTTTTCATTCCTCTGATAGCGAATTTCCAAGCCGCCATGCTCATAAACGGCAAGCTTGATTGATCATAAATATTTTCTGGTTGAATTAAATTGATTAAATCATGACAAGTGACTACTATCGGCTGGGGTTTGCCTTTCAGCCAATGGACTAAATAACCATCACTATGATCGATAATGTGATATATATCAGCATTATGTTTTTTTATGGCGTTGGGATAACACCAATAGCGTTCGTAATAATTACCAAAACCACGTAAGAGAAAGTTTGTGTCTTTGTAATATTGGAGCGGTGAAAGTTCGACAATTTCCCATGTTGGACGAACAGCTTTCAGTCCACTGACTAAACCATCAGCATAGACGTCCATACTAACAGAAACTTGTGGTGGTCTACGGAGAATTACAACACGCATGATTACTTTTAATTGGCTTGGATAAAAAATAATTTATTTTTCACTAAATCTCTGAGCAAATAGTACAGTGCTATGAAATTAATTTCAATTTTTTCTGCCAGAGAAATAGAATTCATATAATTTTGAATTAGCTGATTATTTTCATCATTTTTGTTACCATCTTTACGATTAAAATCTAATCCAATTGCCATTAATTTATTAGCAAGTTTGCAAAATTTAGGAAATTCTTGCTTGACCCACATTGCTGTATATATGTATTTTCTGGATTTTTGTTCGTGTCTATCTTGTCTCAGTGTTGCCGCATTATTATTATGTATTTTCTGGAGTGTTAAGTCATCATTTAATATAAAACCCTTGCTTAGTGCCACTGACATATATTTGACATAATAATCGTTGTTTGTCACTTTTTTTGGACACGGCATGGGAAGAATTTTTTCTAAAAGTTCCCGTTTAAAGCAAAGACCAGAACAAGGTGGTAGATGGTAAGGTAATTTACCAGAATTCACCATTTGACGAAAATCACATTCACGAGTTACGTAATTTGGCGTAGTTGTGACGGGCAAAGGATTGTTATTTTCATCAATTAATTGAATGCTATGAAAACACCAACCAATTTCTAGAGAAGATTGAAAGGCTTTGACTACTTTTTCTACTTTATCTGATAAAAATATATCGTCAGAATCTAAAAAACAAATAATCTCTCCTTTACTTTTGGCGAAACCAATATTATAGTTTGAAGGCTGCCCACCATTCTCTTTAAAAATAGGAATTACTTGATTACCATACTGATTAATTACTTCTCGCGATTTGTCTTGGGAACCATCATCAACAACAATAACTTCAATATTGGGATATGTCTGATTTAGCGCACTATTTATTGCTTGTCCCACAAATTTCTCATAGTTATAATTACCTATAATTATACTGACTAAAGGAGTATCATCAAGGTTGGAAGATGGCTGAATTTTTACAGATTCTTGCGAGTTGATCATAATTTTTGATAATAATATAAAAGATGAAATTCGAGCATTCGTGATTTTCGTAGATAGCATTATCCTCTTGCAGATATACCACCCAAATAAAGGCGAATTTTTTCAGAAATTACTATATACCTGGCAAAAAACATCACTAAAATCAACTGCAACTTTTGTTGATTGCTAGTTAATGCTTGATTTTTCCAAGCACGATATAAGCTTCTAAAAGGAGGCTTAAAAGTTTCTAAGATATCAACTAAGATTTCCATTGGTGAAGGATTCTGACTCATCAGTCTGTCAAATTTCCCCCCAGTCAGACGTGCGACTCTTTTGCGTAACTGAGAAAATGAGCGCCTTGCTGGATGATTTACGCAAGCTTCATCTGCATAGACTTGCTTGTAACCAGCTGCAAAAACTCTCTGTCCCCATTCGCGATCGCCACCAGATTTGAGAGTACTATCAAAATAACCTACTTTATTAAAGACATGTCTGAATGTAAAAATATTTGCAGTCATACCATAATGTAGTTCTTCCAATTTTTGTTTCTGGGGAAAATTTAGTTCAATTTTTTCAAATATTTCTACAGATGTTGGCTTCTCTGGATTTTGAAAAAAAAGGTCTATCCTCCCAGCAACTAATCCACAATTAGGAGTGGTAATTAGATGTTTAACACCTTTTTCTATCCAATCTAATGCAGGAATACAATCTGAATCGGTAAAGGCAAGTATTTCTCCTTTTGCTGTGGAAATTCCTTGGTTACGAGCTGCATAAGAGCCAGGTTGACTTTCATAACAAAATTTAGCCTGTTGAAATTTAATAACTACACTCTTTATATCCTCTTCTGATGCATTATCAACAACAATAACTTCATATAAATCTTGAGGATAAGTTTGATTATCTAGTGCCTCTAAACACAGCATTAATTTTCTCGAGTCATTAAAAACTGGGATGATTACAGAAGTAAAATAGTTAGGATAATGATTCATAAATTAGACTATTGCATATTCAAGATAAAACTAAATCAATTTTTTGGACAAATTAAACAATTTTTAGGATTCTAAAAAGGGCATAACTTTCTTGATTTTTATCTTTTGGTTTCAGTTTTGCTATTAATATATATTTTTCTTTCTTGTGTAATTGCTTCTATTAAGCATTTTTTTGATTCGGCTATTTTTGATTTAATAACGTCTAAATCATAGTCAATATTAAATATCTGATCATTTACTAATTTGTCTCTTACCTCTTTTGAAAATCTTCTGTTTTCTAATCCTAGTTCTTTCAGTAGATCACTTACTTTGTTCATTTTTTTAGTGTTAACAAATACAGTAAAGGGTTTTTGAAAAATAATAGAAAATATAGTCCCGTGGTAAGTATTAGTGACGACATAAGATGCTTGTGCATATAAACCAATCCATTCTTGAGGACTAGCATGTATCAAGTTGACTTTTGCTAAACTATTATGTTTACCAACTGAGACTATTATTAAGTTTTTAGATTGGGCTACAGATTTTACAAAATCTGCTTCTCTTTGACTTAATTCAGTTTGATTATATATTAAAAGGTATTTATCTCTAATTAGTGGAGCCTTTTTAATAGCGTCATAATTAATTAAAAAAGTCGGATCGAGTACTTTTATAGCTTCTGTCTGACACTCATTTATAATTATTTTCTGACTATTAGTATCACGAACTAAAATACTTTGAAATTGATTAATTAATTGATTTATTTCTTCTGTTTGATTACCTAATGTAGTTGTATTTCCAAAACTAGCTGCATAACTAATCTTACGAGTAGTTTGATTGCTCACAAAATCTAAAAAGAAAGAGGAGTCAAATCCTCTAAAAGAATCCAAACACCATATTTGGTCACTACCACAGATTACAACATCATATTTTTTGCTGAAATAGTGTAACCCTTTTTTTGAATAACATTTTTTAGCACTCAATTTCATATTAGAAATTAAAAATTTCCTCATTTTCCATGATCTTGCAATATTGGCAAAGGCTTCGAGATTAAATCTCAGCTTTTTATTAATTGGAGTTAATGATCTGGTGTAATATCTTATGGCTTTATAAGGGCGATAATCTATAATTTCAACATCATATCCTTGACTTTTAAGGAAACTCCATAAACCATAAGTTTGGAGTGTTGCTCCGTAATTATCTATGTGGTGAAAAGTTATAATTCCAATTTTCATAGTTCTCCTCCGTGAAATATTACTTTAAAAAATTATACTTTTTTTTCTGTCTTGAACTTTATATTTTCAGCTAAAGCCAGTACTGATTTGAAAAGCTTGGGTGATATTATCGAAATAGTAAAAATATAAATAGAGGTACCCAGTAATACCGCAATAGCTGTTAATAACCTTATTTCAATAAAATCTATTAATACAAATTTAATTCCTAACATAGCACTAATCATTACAAAAGATGCTACTAAAGGTACTACATATAACTGTAAATATTTCATTAAATTAATGTGAGCTAGTTTGCTAATAGCTATTAATGAAATAGGAGATAGTAAGTAAGCGCGAATTACATAAGCAGATGCGACAGCGACAATACCCCATTGGACTACCGCAACAAAACTTATGACATTGGTAACGGTATTGATTACTTGTATCCACAGCCTCCACGCAGGTTTTCCCAAAGCCATAATTACAGAACTGTTATAGTAAAGAATTAGGTGAACTGGACCAATTAAAGATAAGATTTGCATGACTGGAATGCTTTGATTCCATTGCTCACCAAACAATATTTTTACTAATTCTGGTGCCAGGACGGTTACACCAAGAAATATGGGAAAAGCAATGATACTTGCCAACTGAGTAGCATTATAGAAAGCATTTATTAATCTTTCGGGTTCACCCTGCAATCTAGAAAATATGGGGAATGTGACTTTTGTAGCTGTACTAATTAAAACTTGTGTCATTACTAATAGCAATTTGTAAGCAACTGCATAATAACCTAATGCCACTGGTCCAAGAAAGTAGCCAATAAGTAAGTCATCTGAACGGCGGTTAAAAAAGTTAATTATATTAAATGCAGAAACATTAATTCCAAAGTTAAACAGTTCTTTGGCATGTGTGGTTGAAAATCTAAACCCGGGTCGCCAATTGCTAACTCGCCACAAAACTAATACCTGCATTAAACCATTAGTTAGTTGTTGGCCCACAAGACTCCAAACTCCGAAATCTAGAAAAGCCATCACTACACCCACTATCCCACTGACGAAAACTGCGATTAGCGAACGTATGGCTAAACTTTTGAAAGCAAGCTGACGTTCAAGAATAGCTTGCTGTACGCTGCTCAACCCACTAAATATAAAAGTTATGGATAAGTAATGAATAATTCTTGTTAACTCCGATTGCTTGAAGAAGTCAGCAGCTAATCCAGCACAAGCTATGCTTAAAGATGTCAAAAATAGACTGATTCCTAACGTTGTCCAGAATGCAGTGTCTAAATGTTCTGACTCCACTTCTTGACGCTGGACAATTGCTCTAGATAATCCTTGATCAAGAAAAAGCTCCACAAATGCAATGAAAACTGATGCTAAAGCAATTAATCCAAAAGTTTCTGGATTAAGTAGGCGAGCTAGGAGAAAGAAAACCACTAAAGAGACTGCTTGCCTTCCCCAATTTTCAATAGCAGACCAAGCTAACCCCTTAACTGCCTTTTGTCGTAAATTTGATAATTTTTCAGGAGATTCCATTATATAAGTATAACCAATTAAAAGATTGACAATTTCGGATCGAATCCTGCAAATCAAATAAATATTAATTAAATTATTTATTTTGATATCTCAAATTAATATTGTATTTTTAAGATTCCTTTTTTGAATCCCAATTATCTATTTTACTTGAATTAGTTCAACAGCTATTTTTTGCATAGTTATAAAATGCAAGGCTTTAGCTATTTTAATTAAGATAAGTATTGAAATATGACTTTGTGATTTGTTTAGTATCCAGTTAGTTGTTTTATCCGAAAACATCGCTTGGCCACAAGAAAAACCTCTGAGTATTTTGAGTATTTTAAAATTAGCCATTTTAAATACCGAACCACAGTTAGGTGCTTTGTTATCTTGATGTTCTTTAGCCCAAGTTTGTCTTACGTTTATGGGGTTTTCATTAAATTCTGCTTGTTCAAACTGAAAAACTGCACTCAATATCAGTTTCGAGTGTATTCCAGTAAACATTGTTTCTCGGTAGTTGCGTATAATTTGATTATTTTGTAGCGTTTTTATACATCCGTCTTCAAAGAAGGTTACACTTTCCACAAAATCGTATATTGTACATCCATATTTTCTTCCTCGACCAGCGTTCATTGCTAACGCTCCCCCAACAGTCGCTGGTACAGATGCAAGATAGTAAAAAGAATCTAATGAATTTTTATAACAGTACTTTAGTACTTCCATCAGTGAGACTGAAGAAGACACTTCTATTCTCTGCTCAGATAGAGGATTAATATATTTAGGTAGTTTATTTTTCAGTACTAATGTTTGAATATTCTTGCTTGCAAATAGCGTATTAGAGCCGTTACCTATGATATAAATATCTACTTTGTTTTCTTTTGCCCAATCACAGTATTCATTGAGTTGTTCTAAAGTCGTAATTTCTCCAACTCGTTCAAATAGATGTTGGGTTCTATAGTGTGAAAGACTATTAGATGTAAAAGATTCAACTTTTATATTAGACATCTTTACTTTTTCTTTCTACTTTATTAAGGTATCAAGTGCTTACTGCCAAATTACTTAAACCCAATAATTTGTTTTCTTCAGTGTCTGATATGCCTAGTGTTAAGTTGATTTAAACCAAGATTTTTATCAATCGAGAAATAAATTATTTTCATGGTCAAATCAATAAACTCTGTTCTATTAATACAAAATTCACTATAAAAGAGCTTGAGGATTTAACCAAGAAAACCAGCAGATTATGTACTGAAGATCCACGAGTTCTTGATGGCAACTTTTTTGCGTCTAGACTTCTATATCGATCTGCTTATAAACAATATTAAAGTATCCCATCAATCTCCAGTGCCATTTAGAAAAACTCCGGCAAAACGACTGGATGACAATAGCTGTTTAGTTGCTAACCACAGAAAAGGTGGAATCGTTGTCCCATAACGACGCCAAAGTCGGCGCGGCTCTTGAACCCAGCGATAAAGCCATTCCAGCCCTAGATCTCGAACTAAGCGTGGTGCTCGCTTTTGAATCCCTGCATAAACAGGGAAAACGCCGCCTATGCCAATCATCACTGCCTGAATTTTATCCTGATGCTGAGATATCCAATTTTCTTGCTTGGGACACCCTAGGGATACAAATACTACTCCAGCATCACTAGAGTTAATTTTATTGATTAAAGCTTCGTCTTCCGTCTCAGTCAAAGGACGAAAAGGTAAAGGTTCCATTGCTGCTATTTTCAGCTTAGGAAATTCCTCATCAAGACGTTCTCTCATCCTAGAAAGAATTTCAGATTGTGAACCTACAAAGAAAACACTAATGTTGTGTGCCTGCGATCGCTTACATAATGCTAAGAACAAATCCATTCCTGCTACACGATCTTGGCAATGCGCTCCCATTTTTCGCATCATCCACACTAGTGGCATCCCATCAGGGGTCACTAGATCTGCATTGTGTAATACATTAGCAAATTCTGGATGCCAGTGAGCTTCCATCAGCATATGTACATTTGCTACACATACAGCTTTGCTCTCACGAGCGATCGCCCACTTCATTATTGTTTGTATCTGATCATCAAAGCGCAAGGCAGTAATAGGGAAATCAAGCACCTTTTGAGTAGGCAGAAAGCTTCTTCCTACCATAAATCACTCCTCGTGTCAAGAACAAAAACTAGACATTACCTAAGGTAGTCCTAAAATCGAGTAATGAATCAAACAAGCTTCCTCGATTCTTTTTTAGCTTTATAACATCCTCAAACGTAAACACATAAATATTAAGCTTTTTTATCAGTAATTTTACTGTTTACCGACAATTGTGGAACCTGCGGTAAACGTATATTAGCTTACTGTGCAAGTTTACACTTTTTACATACTAAAGGGCAAACTTTATATTTATTTTATATTTTAACATGGGTTAATTTACGTAATCTTCACAATCATACCAGAATTTTTTACGTAATCTTATTGATTAGAACATATTGATTTTCATTATGCTACCCAAATACAAGTAGTATAACTACCAAAGCTTCAACCACTTTATTTGAGCCTTACAGGGTTTCGCTATATCTAATATTTAAGTAAAAATCCTTTATTTATAAGACTTTGCTGTTTTGATACGAGTCTAAAACACGTCTAGATGAAGAATCAGGAATCCGATTTCAATGTCTTTTTTCGTAGAAGATAAATGACATTTATTTTAAATAATTTCGGTAATATTACCCTAAATCAAACGTTATATGACTATTTAGTAAAAAATTTCTCCAAAAATATTAAGAATATGTGAAAAATGTAAAAAAGGATACAAAAGAATATTTTATATAGTTTTTAGTGAAAGACTTTACCTTTGACGATGGGGATAACTTATGGAAAATGAGTCAAATTTTTCTGAATGCAATCTGGTGTAGCTAAAAAAATGCTTGAAACTCGGCTGAGATAGGAGGGTTTTCTCACCAAAAAGCTAGGAAATTTGTGGTGTGTGTAGAAAATGGGTAAAAAAAAGGGAGAAGATTTTTTCTTCCCCCTGGTGATTATTTTTGCTGTTATTTGTTTTGTTCGATTCTTTTAGTTGTTGTCGCAGCATCTGCTTTTGCTTTTTGAGTTGTCGTTTTCTGGCTGAACCACCTCTGCCTTTATCATTTCTCCCTTCTCTACGAGGAGATTCCCATCTTTTTAGTTGCATACTCTTAGTTCCTCTTTAATATGCACAATCAATGTAAAATCAGCTTATACATTTGAAAATGGGCAGGAGGAGAATCGAACTCCTATGACCGCAAGGCCGCCACATTTTGAGTGTGGTGCGTCTACCAATTTCGCCACCCGCCCTTGGGTGCAACTTTACTATTCTATACTCTATTTACTGAATTTGCAACAAGAGAAATTCAAAATTTTTGCTTGGCTAAATTTTGCAAAGTTCCAGAAATACTGGAACCTTCAAAATATATAGCTGCTAGCTGAATTAGTATAAAACCAGTCTTTACCTCACTGCTTCGAGTTCTTCAGCGGCATTAGTTTCATCAAGCACGCGCCAAATTTCTTGTAATAATGGCTCTAATCCTGTACGGGTAACTGCTGAAATCAAGAAAACTGGTGAATAGGAAAGATGATTTAGTTGCCTAGCTAGTGCTTCTAAGTCTACTGTTTCTCTATCAACTGCATCAATTTTGTTCAACGCTACAATTTGTGGGCGCTTTGCTAAACCTCGTCCGTAGGCTTGCAATTCTTGCTGAATCGTCTTGTAATCACCTATTACATCTTCACTTGTAGCATCAAGTAAATGTAATAAAACTCGTGTGCGTTCAATATGGCGTAAGAAATCGTATCCTAAACCCGCACCTTGAGAAGCGCCTTCAATTAAACCGGGAATATCCGCAAAAACTGTACCATCACCAGTGGGTTTTCTCACTACACCCAAGTTGGGAATGAGAGTTGTAAAAGGGTAATCGGCAATTTTCGGACGTGCGGCGGATAAAGAGGAAATTAGTGTGGATTTGCCGGCATTTGGTAACCCAATAATCCCGACTTCGGCCAAAAGTTTCAACTCTAAGCGCAGTACTTTCATATCTCCTGGTAGTCCAGGTAAAGCATATTCTGGGGCGCGGTTACGGTTACTCAAAAAATGCTGATTTCCCAATCCGCCTTTTCCGCCTTCAGCAACCCGAAAACGTTGTCCAGGCTCAATTAAATCGCATAATAAAGCACCTGTACTCGCATCATAAACAGACGTACCACAGGGAATTTCGATAATCAAGTCCTTACCATTAGCCCCGGTGCAGTTATTTGGCCCACCCCGTCCACCATTGTCTGCTTTAAAAAGATGCTTGTATCTGAAGTCTAGTAAAGTTTGCAGGTTAGGATCAACTACAAAAATCACTGAACCACCCCGCCCCCCATTTCCGCCGGAGGGGCCGCCTGCTGGTACGTACTTCTCTCGCCGAAAGGCGACGATACCATCGCCACCTTTACCAGCTTCTACTTCAACTACTGCTTGGTCAATAAATTGCATAATTTAGCTATTTGAGAAAAATTAAATTTATTTATGGAGACAGGGAGTTAGGCCTCCTACTTGACATTATCTTTCTTGATTAATCAATGATCAAAATACCTTTACCAAAAACAAAGATGAGAGAAGGCTGATGTAGTAGAGTTCTTGTTTTCCACACGACAACTCAAAAACTACAAACAGCCCATGTTCAAATGTAATTTTATGTTCGAGTAACTTAGATTTGACCTCTGAGCAAATTATCGACTACGACTCAAGTTCAATTTCCCTGATGCAAAAAAATATAATTTTCGGTTATGGAGGATTTTATTATCCAGAGGCAAATGGTAGTCACTAATGCGGCAAGTCTTTCATTCTATCAGCGATCGCCTGAAAACTGTCACATTAGTCTAGTCGCGTCTTTAACTCAATAGCCTCTTCTACTTCTAAGTTTGTCAAGACTTCCTGTAATTTTTGCCGAGAGGCTGTAAATTCCATATTGTCCCAGCAATGCCCGTTACCACTTTTCATCATGGGTGAACTGCGTAGCTGACGTAGTACATTCAGACAAGCAGGACAGTCACAACCAAATAGGGTGACAGCAGCATCACTTTCTGCTGCACTGAAATCGAAGAGAGTATCTTCTCCAGAGCCATCTGAATAGGCAACGAGGATACCACGGTTTCCGTGAGGCAATACTGAAGTCTGAGTCTGAAAATCAGTTGGTAAATCACAGGAGGCTTGAGCTTCATTGGTAGTCCTGGCTGTGGCAGATACACCAGGTGTTTGTAACATAGTTAACACTGATGTAGCTAATGTGGAAATTACAACTAAATTAAACCATAGCCTGTATTTCATACTCAAAGCTCCTCGACAATTTACTAAACCTTTGAGCAGCTATTTTAATTCATCTCAAGCTAGTAAACCAGTTTATTCAAATGGAGTGAGCAACTTTCTAGGTGGACACAGCAGCTTCAGTTGAAAATTAACAATATATAGGTATAGAAATATACTACTAGTCAGCATATTTATTTGCTAATACTAGTAGCTAAATGTAACTTTTATGACTGTTGCTTGGTTGATTATACGTTGTTATTTTTTTATTTCCAGACTGGAAACTCTCCTCATACCCGATAACTAGATATATGGCGAAATATCTTCACCACATTCATCAGCTAGGTAAGAAAGGGCGCGAAAACGTAAACCCACTAGTTGTTCATACAGGGGATTAATTTTACATAAAGGCGGTATGTGGACAATTTTGCGTCCAAATAAAGTGATGTCCCGCTCGAAGGGACACTGGGAGGGAATCATTTTGCACAAAAAACGGGCAACTCTGGGATCTTTAATCTCTAGTCCGTCTAGCCAGTCACGCAGGGGACAGAGTGCATCTTGGGAAATTGCTCCGGGTGCAGATATCTGTCTTTCGTCGTCTAGGGTATGGCGTAAAGATTCTAGAATATCTTTTGGCTGTTCTAAAGCATCGCACAACTGTTGCATTACTTGATCCTCGCTGGGAGAATATGTACCATTGGCGATCGCTACCATTACGGCTGTACGCACAAAATTATCTGCGGCTGGTGTCTTTTTACCCAAGACTGCGGCTAGTTCTTCTGGTTCAATTACTTTTAGGGAATCCCACTCCAAACTAGGAGCTAATTCATTTTTGGTCAGAGTAGTAATTAACTCCTGTTCTTCTGGATCAAACTTACCATCTGCCCAGGCTATGGTGAGCAGTCCACGCAACCACGCGGTAATTTGTTCGTTGCTATAAGGGGATTTAACGGCAGTTGTCATATACTCTCGCCTCGAATTTACTTTGATCAACCTTAGCAATTTCAGGATGGCGACTTGTCAAATTCATGCGATCGCCACACTTATATTAAAACTAGGAGAGTAGTGAAAGCCACCCTTACCTGTGGAGGTAACTTTGGTGAACAATGCGTAGGTGTACCCGTCGTAGACATCGCCTGGTAAATATCTCAAATTATGTTGAGAATTTTTATAGTTAAACTAAAAATTATTATGTCGTAGTGGAGTTTGTCAGGAAAATTTAATTTAACCTCCATCTCTGACAATTAACACCATTAGTACCAAAATTGCTAGCTTCTAGCTACACAGTAGACTTTTAGTCTGCCAATTTCACAGAAATTTTTGGTGCAAATAATTTTGACTCTGATAGATTAATTAATGAGAAACTATCTCATATAGTATGCTACTTGCATCTCTTGTAGCGCTAGTCCAACTTTAATCAAATTGATCAATTGTAATTAAGTATACATGAAGTTTTCTTTTGGTATCGAGCATGAAGTCGCTTTCCTGAACCAGGAAGGAAAGTTTGCTGATTTTTCCCAGACTAAGTTTGCTGATTTTAACCAAATTGTGGAAAAGCTACCCACATACCCCGAAGATTATTCTCAACTACGCGTCGGCGATGCTGGTATTAGGCAAAAGAGATGGTACATTGAGGGTTTTGAACGCTTTGCTGATTCTGACAAAGTTATAGACTGTTTACCCAAAGGCATTGAAATTAGAACCACCATACATTCTGATATTCAAGGTGCTTTAACTGAATTATCAGAAAGTTTTCGCCTGCTGCGTGAGGTTGCTTTTAACTACGGTTTTTCACCAGTTTTGGCGAGTTTTAATCCCTACAAAACTGTTTTTGAACCACAACCTCCTTTAAATGAATATGAACTCCAGCAGCTACAGACTTACCCAGATGAACGCACGGCTAATATTTACATGGTTACTTATGGACCAGATTTAAATATTTCCGTGGCAGATTTACCAATTGAAAATGTAATTGATATTGGTAAAAAGTTAACTTATTATAGTCCCTATATCGTGCCTTTTAGTTATAGTTCTCCTTTTTATAATGGGGATTTATGGTCAGGACTATCAGTACGCACTTTTGTGAGAACTGGAAAAAGATCCGCCGCGCTAGTGTTTGTTGAGAAACAGGAACAACTAATTAACAGCATACCTTCATTAACAAAAATTGCCCGGATTCCCGCAGAAGTAGGACGCATTGAATTTAAAGCTTGTGATACTTGTGATGATTTTTTTATTTATGGAGCTTTATTAGCTTTATTAAAAGGTCTAATTTTAGATAAAACTTTGCCAGGAAGAGCCATCACACCTGACGCAAATTTGCACCAAATTTCTGCCCAGCAAGGCTTTGATAATGCAGACATTTTTGCTAATGCTACAAAGCTTGTACAAGTAGCAGAAACTGCCCTAGGCGATGACCCCGATGTTGATTTGTTAATGCCATTAAAAGATATGTTGGCAACCCGCAAAACCAAATCACACGAACTAATTGCAACTTACAAAAAAACAGGTTCAATTGCAGCAGCAATTAAGCAAAGTTATCAGGAATAAATAATAATTCCGTAAGCTTGGTTAATCTAATAACAACCATCCTGGAGATAAAAATGGCTTTTGTAAATCAAGAATCTACAGCAAAAATTACTGGTGTAGCAGAGACTTTGATGATAACGCTGTATGCTCGGTATTTAGAAACAAACCGAGATGATGGTGTAATTAAAGATGAAAAAGCTGTAGAGATAGTCGAAACAATTGATTACGATTTTACAAAATTCACTTCAGGATGGGCTTCTTTATTAGGAAGTGCAATTAGAGCCAAAAGCTTTGATCAAGCTGTAATTAATTTTATTAAAAATCATCCCAATGCTGTAATAGTTAATTTAGGTTCAGGACTTTGTACTAGGTTTTTTCGAGTAGACAATGGACAAATCAATTGGTATGAAGTTGATTTTCCCGAAGTAATAGAACTGCGGCATAAACTAATATCAGAAACAGACAGATACAAATTTATTGCTAAGTCTATATTTGATTTTAATTGGATGGATGAAGTTGAGCGATTACCTGGACAACCTCTGCTCATAATTGCGGAAGGAGTATCGATGTATCTGACCAAAGAACAACATCAACGTTTGTTCAAACAAATAGGCGATCGCTTGCACAATGTAGAGATAATTATCGATGTTGTCAGTCCGGCATTTGCCAAAAATACCAAGGGTCATGATACAGTCTCGAAAACCAATGCTGAATTTAAATGGGGAATTAAGAAAATTACAGAACTAGAAACCTGGGGATTAGGGATTAAAGTTTTAGATATCGATTATTATCAAGATAATTTTGCCCACTATCCTCACCGCTTAAAACCATTTTGGCTCAAGTATTTTACATTTATCTTGGTTCCTATATTCAGAAATTCTAGTCGCATAGTCCGGATGCAAATTACTCAAGAAACTACCAATTAAAAAAGCGCACCAGATAGGCAGAGGTCTTTCCAGGGCGCTACAAACTCCTTCACAATCTTTCCCCCTTGCTCCCTGCTCCCTGCTCCCCTGCCTCTTTTCCCAGTCTTTCCCCCTTGCTCCCTGCTCCCTGCTCCCCTGCCTCTTTTCCCAGTCTCTCCCCCCTACTCCCCACTCCCTACTCCCCACTC
>NZ_CAWUDM010000062.1:0-36598 GCF_963920855.1 Nostoc sp. CCY0012
CGTGTTACTGTTTTTTCAACTTGAGACTCCAAAAAGTTTTCTGCACCACTAAGGGGTAGCCCTTACGACAAGCGAATCAGTCTGGAAAAATGAATGACGATTAGCTTATCAGCTTTCGTGAATGATTTAGGATAAATATAGAGCAATCATATAAGTTAGTTATTTATTCTATGCAGCAATCAAAATTTAGAAATTCCGGGGATTTGATTCGCCAGATAGCTACTTTGTTGGCAATTATCGGCGCTTTTTTAATTAATGTAATCTCAAATATTATGCCTCTAAATGGCATGAGTATAGGAGAAATTTCTAATACTTTATTTAACAATGTTTTAATTGTTCCTGCTAATTATGCTTTTGCAATTTGGGGGCTGATATACCTTGGTTTATTTGCATTGGCAATTTATCAGTTTCTCCCTAATCAAAGACAGGATTTAGACTTTCGTAATACAGGATATCTACTAGTAGTTGCATCAATTGCTCAAAGTGTTTGGGTATATCTTTTTCTTTCTAGATTATTTGCTTTGTCTGTAATTGCCATGTTGTTGATTCTGTTATCACTGATTGGTGTTTATGTGAAGTTAGAAATTGGCAAAAAGCGTGTATCTCAAATTAAGAAGTGGTGCGCGCATATTCCCATCAGTATTTATCTGGCTTGGATTAGTGTGGCGACTGTTGTCAATGTCGCTTGTGCGTTGTATTTCCAAGAATGGAATGGGTGGGGAATTTCTGCCGAATTATGGGCGGTCATCATGTTGTTTGCTGCTTTCTCAATTGCTGCCATCATTGCGATCCAGCGTCGAGATATTGCTTACACGGGAGTCACAGTATGGGCAGTTGTGGCGATCGCACTCAAGCACTGGAATATTTCTTTACTGAGGAACACAGCATTAATTTTGGCAATTGCTTTGGTTTTACTGATCACCATGAAAAGTTTACAAAAATCAACACCTGTTTAAATATCGCTGGCTAGTCCTGTCATACGTTAGAAAAAGGATAGTAGGAAGAACTGGATGAAACGATGAATGCACAGCAGGGAAATGAGCCGCCACAACAATGGATGCAACCAAGTAGTAATCCCCAAGATTGGTCATGGCATTTATGGACTGCATTACCGCTGTATCCCTACGGTAAACGGCGCACAGTTTGCCAGGAAATAGTCAAAGATACCATTTGGATATTTGATCAGCTGCACGGCATTCTCTACACCGTCGTGCCGATTCGGATGACTATTGTAAAGTTGCAAGCAGGCGGTCTTTTTGTCTATGCACCAGTGGCTCCGACAATTGAGTGTGTTCGCTTAGTTAATGAGTTGGTAAAAAAACATGGCGAAGTCAAGTACATTATTCTGCCAACTAGTTCTGGTTTAGAGCATAAAATCTTTGTTGGCCCCTTTGCCAGACGTTTTCCCCAAGCACAGGTCTTTGTAGCGCCTCATCAGTGGAGTTTTCCCATAAATTTACCTTTGCATTGGCTAGGATTTCCCCGAAAGCGGACTCAGGTGCTGCCAGAAGATAGTAGTCAAGCGCCTTTTGCTGATGATTTCGATTATGAGGTGTTGGATATCAATTTGGGGCGGGGATCGTTTGCAGAAGTGGCATTTTTCCACAGGCGATCGCACACTTTGCTGGTGACGGACTCTATTATGTCGGTGCCAGAAAATCCACCTGCTATTTTGGAATTAAATCCTGAGCCTTTGCTATTTCATGCTAGAGATCATGCCTTAGAAGTAGTTCCAGATAATTCAGTCAATCGCCGCAAGGGATGGCAACGCATTTCGCTATTTGCCATGTATTTTCGTCCTAGTGCCTTAGAAATGACTAAATTAGGGCAAATGTTTCTGGATGCTTTTAAAGCACCAAAGCGATCGCCCAAGGCTTATTTTGGGTTATTTCCCTTTCGTTGGCAAGAAAATTGGCAACAATCATTTGATGTTTTACGCGGAAATGGTCGTCCTTTTGTCGCACCGATTTTACAAATTCTGATTTTGCCCCAAGCACCCAAACAAGTAATCGACTGGGCTGATAAAGTTGCCACTTGGGATTTTCGCCAAATCATTGCCTGTCATTTTGATTCACCTATTACCGCTAGTCCCAGTCAATTCCGGCAAGCATTCAGTTTTCTAGAGAAGCAACCTGTCCTCAACCACAATCCGCCATTGTTAGAGGCGGACATGAAATTCATTAGGGAAATGGAAGCTGGTTTAAGGCGACAAGGTATTGCCAAACCGGGCAAGGAGAAGGTGTGATAGCTCCTAGATTGCTATGATTTCGGTAGCGTCAGTATATGAGCAAAACTTGATATGTGGTCTGGTGAAAAACTGCCCCGTTGGCTTAACTTAGGAATTACATTTCCTGTAATTTTTTTGAATATTTGGCTGATTTTACTGTTGGGTCAATACTTGCAGCCAATTCCTAGTGTTGTGCTAACCGCTAGTCTCGCAGCTTTCTTGCTAGACTTCCCGATTGTTTTTTTAGAACAGCGCCAAATGACAAGAACTTGGGCGATCGCACTTGTTTTGCTGTTCGCCCTGGCACTTTTAACTGTCATCACTTTCTTTTTGGGGCCTGTAGTATTTCAACAGCTAGTAGAATTTGGCGATCGCTTGCCTGCATGGATTGAAAAAGGCAGAACACAATTACAAAATATCGAGCATCAAACGATACTAGAAAATTTGCCTATTGATTTAAACGGACTTACGCTTCAGCTAACAAATCAAATCTCAACTACCCTCAGGTCTTTAACTAGTCGCATCATTAATCTCACCCTCGACACTATTAATATTGCTGTGAATTTTTCAGTCACGGTGGTGCTAACTATTCTTTTAGTTCTCAATGGTAAACAACTTTGGGACGGAATCTTTGGCTGGTTTCCGGCTGAATGGAATATGCGGATTCAAAGATCCCTACAACAAAGTTTTCAAGGATATTTTGCAGGACAAGCAATTATTGCTTTGATTCTCAGTGTAGTTTTATCGCTGACATTTGAAGTTTTGCAAGTCCCTTTTGGCTTACTTTTTGGTTTGGGAATCGGTCTTGCAAGTATTATTCCCTTTGGCGGTACACTTAGTACTATTCTTGTGAGCTTATTACTAGCATCTCAAAATGGTTGGCTAGGAGTCAAAGTGTTAGTAATATCAATCATTATTATTCAAATTAATGATAATGTTGTTGCTCCTCGCTTAATTGGGGGAATTACCGGATTGAATCCAGCTATTGTAGTCATTTCTTTACTCATTGGAGTCAAAATTGGCGGCTTTCTAGGTTTGATTTTAGCTGTCCCCACAGCCAGTTTTATCAAGAGAATAGCTGATACCATATATAGTTCTGTAATTACGGAAGAGGAACTGACTACCAGCCGTTCATGAAAGTAACTTAGTTATTGGTCATTGATGATTAGCTACTCTGTCATCTGACCATACCTTTTTTTCTGTTGATTATGTACCAAGTATGTAGGGTTTGTTGTCGCGCACCGTCAAAACTGCGCTCAGAATTTCGTTAGCCTATGGCATAAAATAATGGTAATACAGCGGGAAGAATATCCACATCACTTTTTGCCTCCCCTGCAAATAATTTATATTTCTGCATATACCTAAAATTTTTCTCGCCAACTTACATGAGAATTATAGTTAACAATGTTTACTCTTTTTATAATTTATGCGCCACTTTTCTAGCTCCTCTATAGAGATAGATTTAGTTATAACATTTACGCTATCTCCTCGCCAATCAACTTCTGAATCTGTTGTAAAAACCGCACATTCTAGTTGTTCTAGTCTGATATCCCAATATTGACTAAATCTACTTTTTAACGTAATAACTTGTTCAAAAACTTTGTTTCTATGCTTATTTCTTCTTTTTCTTTCTGTTGCGCCTTTAGCTTCTGTATCAATAAATTTGGTTTCAACTAAAAACAAATTACCTTCAAATGTCAGATAAACAAAATCACATTTGCCTAAATCTGTATAATCGGCAATGGGGGATTTTTCAAATAAAAGCAATTCGCAACATTTAGGAAATAAATCTTTAATATGTAAAAATAAATAAGCTTGTAATAAAAGTTCCTTATCATAAGGAAAAAGAATCACCCCTTCAAAAAATTGTTTAATATCTTCTTGGGTTTGGGGTTGGATTCTTTTGCAATAGGAAACAAATTTATATAAATCGTTTGCAATCATTCAGCTTTAGCTCCTTATCTTGGCGATCGCTTATGCACTCATAGCATCAAAAGATACTACTTAGCAGGCAAAATCACCAACCGCACAAGTAACTAAAAAAACTATTTAAGCCAATATTTTTCTAGTAATAATACTTATAAATTTAGTCATTACTGAATTATGAACTGCCAATCAGTGGTTTAAGATGAGCCGTAAACCTAGCATTTTGCAAAGCTTGCACTGTGATTCGAGAATCTTGCACACAAAACTGCCAGCCTAAACGCACCAATTTTCGGGAATTATCAGACTGTATAATTCCGATCACGGGCATTTTCGCTTTTTCTTTATCACCTGACTGTTCTTGCAAAATTGTTTTTAAGCGATGCAGTTCTTCAATATCAGAGGCTTGTTGAGGATTTAGTTCCACCATCACCATTTGCACTGTTTCCACTGGTTCTGCATCTTCAACAATCAGTTGTGTTTGGTCATCACGGCGGTCTACTTTACCCCAAATAATCAACCTCACATCAACTTGCAGTAAAAAACTAATGCGTTCATAAGTTTTAGGAAAAACCACCGCTTCAGTTTGTGCAGTTAAATCTTCTATTTGTAAAATTGCCATTGGATCACCTTTCTTGGTGATCACTTTTTTGACATTATTCAACATAATGACCACACAAACTTTAGTATCTTCTCTTTGTTCGTTGAGTTGAGAAAGATTAATAGGAGTTAGCAACGATGCTGATTGTCTTAAAGCTTTTAAGGGATGATCTGACACATAGAAACCCAACAATTCTTTTTCCATGCGTAATTTTTCCTGGGGAGGAAAATCCATCACCGATTCTGCTTTAGGAACTGCTTCAAAAGCCTTAGTTTTTGCTTGACTATTAGTGTTAGTAAAACCTCCACCTAATAAATCAAATAGATTACCTTGTCCGCTAGCTCTATCTTTAGCGCGGGACTGCGCCCAATCGTATACTAGTTCTAAATCGCGGATTAACTGTTGACGATTCGCTTCAATTTTGTCAAAAGCGCCGCAGTAAATTAGAGATTCCAAAGTCCGACGGTTGACAGCACGTAAATCCACGCGATCGCAAAAATCAGCCAGTGATTTAAACTCATTTCCCTCACTTCTAGCCTCCAGAATACAGGCGATCGCATTTTGTCCCACATTCCGCACTGCTGAAAACCCGAACAAAATCTTACCTGCTGCTGGTGTAAAATCCAGTCCAGAGCGATTGATATCAGGCGGATCGATGGGAATACCCATACTAGTACAGTTGTTAATATATTTTTGAACTTTATCTGTATCACCACTATTAGCAGTTAACAGCGCCGCCATATACTCCAAAGGATAATTAGCTTTTAAATACGCAGTTTGATAAGTTACATATCCGTAAGCAGTGGAATGGGATTTATTAAAACAATTAGAAGCAATCAAATTATTTTTAATAGCAAAATTATGGTCACGCGCCACCCCAATGTCATAGACATTCTCCTTAGCCACAGATTTACGAGCAACTATTTTGACCATCTTTCCTAACCCTTATGCTCATTTCTAGATTTAATAGTTTAACTTAGTCAGCACAAGAGAGATGAGGAAGTATTTTTATTCTTGTCCCCCACTCCCTACTCCCCACTCCCCACTCCCCACTCCCTACTCCCCAATACCCAGTACCCTGGAATATGTAATAAAATCAATCACTTGAGTCACAAAGAGAGCAATCATGGCATCCATCCGCGAGCTGCACGAACAGCTAATTCAAAAGGAACGTTCTGCTGTTGAAATTACCCAAGAAGCTTTAGATCGTATTCAAGCATTAGAGCCGAAATTACACAGTTTTCTACATGTAACGGCACAAAAAGCACTAGAACAGGCTCGTGCTGTGGATGCAAAAATCGCTGCTGGCGAAGAAATAGGACTGCTAGCAGGTATTCCCATTGGTGTGAAGGACAATATGTGTACCAAGGGGATTCCCACTACTTGCGCCTCCCGGATTTTGGAAAATTTTGTGCCGCCTTATGAATCTACAGTGACACAAAAGTTGCTGGATGCGGGGGCTGTAGTTGTGGGTAAAACCAACTTGGATGAGTTTGCTATGGGTAGTTCCACAGAAAATTCTGCCTATCAAGTTACTGCTAACCCTTGGGATACATCACGGGTTCCCGGTGGTTCCTCTGGGGGTTCAGCGGCGGCTGTGGCGGCTGATGAATGTGTAGTATCTCTGGGTTCTGATACTGGTGGTTCTATTCGTCAACCTGCATCTTTTTGCGGTGTAGTGGGGATGAAACCGACTTATGGCTTGGTTTCTCGCTATGGTTTAGTGGCTTATGCTTCATCTTTAGATCAAATTGGCCCATTTGGACGCTCAGTAGAAGATACAGCCATATTATTGCAGGCGATCGCAGGTTACGATCCGCAAGACTCTACCAGCCTCAAAGTGGAAATCCCTGATTATGTTAGTAGCCTAAAACCGGACTTGAAAGCTAGAGCCAAGTTGCGTATTGGGGTAATTAAAGAAACTTTTGGAGAAGGTTTAGACTCTGTTGTCGAGCAAGCTGTCACCAAAGCCATTGATCAATTACAAAGTTTAGGTGCAGAGATTCATATAATCTCCTGTCCCAACTTTCGCTATGGCGTACCTAGCTACTACATCATCGCCCCATCAGAAGCATCAGCTAACCTTGCTCGTTACGATGGTGTGAAATATGGGTTACGTGCTGAGGATGCAGATAATTTGTTATCTATGTATACTCGTACCCGTTCCACGGGTTTTGGTGCAGAAGTTAAACGCCGGATTATGATTGGTACCTACGCCCTTTCTGCTGGCTATTACGATGCCTATTATTTGAAAGCACAAAAAGTCCGCACCTTGATTAAACAAGATTTTGAAAGAGCATTTAAGACAGTCGATGTATTAGTTTGTCCCACTGCTCCCACCACAGCGTTTAAAGCCGGGGAAAAAGTTACTGATCCCTTGAGTATGTACTTGAATGACTTAATGACTATTCCAGTAAATCTTGCAGGTTTACCGGGTATAAGTGTACCTTGTGGTTTTGATGACCAAGGGCTACCTATTGGATTGCAACTTATTGGCAAAGTTTTACGAGAAGACCAACTACTTCAGGTAGCTTATGCCTATGAGCAATCAACTAAGTGGCATTTAGAACAGCCGCAAATATCTTAAGAGTGGGGAGTAGGGAATAGGGAATAGGGGAGAAAATTGACCAAAATTTTCCTCATCCCCTGATCCCCTAATTAAAGTCAGTTCGGGTTAAGGGCTAAATATCATTCCGCTAGAAAACTTGTCATTGCGACCGCAGGGAAGTAATCCCAAAACCCTTGTGTATCGCCAAAGCGTAAAGCCCTGACGGGCATGGCTACGCTTACCACGTATCGCTGCGGACAGATTATAAAGATTGATCCGAACTAATGACATAATCAAGGTTTCAGATTATCCAGAACTAAGGTTAATTACTGTTGAGCATAAGTTTCCGTTGTGAAGGTAACTTCCTTAATATCACCGTCATCCCCAAAAGGTTTTGCTGGTTGCTG
Organism: Nostoc sp. CCY0012; assembly: GCF_963920855.1. Taxonomy (NCBI): domain Bacteria; kingdom Bacillati; phylum Cyanobacteriota; class Cyanophyceae; order Nostocales; family Nostocaceae; genus Nostoc; species Nostoc sp. CCY0012. The sequence goes on from NZ_CAWUDM010000062.1 coordinate 7,707, forward strand.
ATTCACAGAAATCAATACAGCACCGGCATTACCAGAGCGTACAGTCAATTTTTCTTTTGCTGTCCAAGTTCTCTGTGCGCCCTTGTTTAAATTCCCCATAAATTCGGTCTTATCATCTACAGTTACTTGTAACCATGATTTACCTTGAAGTTCTAAACTCACTTCCACATTATCTGTGTTGGCTGGCTTTTGGGGAGGAGCTATGAGCAACGGTGTTGTTTCGGAAGTTGAGACTGAGTTCTGTATCTGAGCCAAGGGTTCATCTGTAGGCGTTACAGGTGTTGTTGTTGCTGCTTGAGTGGTAACTGAGTTTTGTTTTTTCGCTATAAATTCTGTGATCACTTTTGAATTGAGTACATAGATCACTCCGACAGCAGCAAGTGCTAATAAGAGAACGTAGGGAACAAAATTAGGTATGTATGTGGTTGTTTTCTTGTCTAAATTTTGACTATTATTATAAGTAGCGTATTGAGGAAAATCGTTAATTGTCAAAGTATTAGCTAAAGTCGCTCCGTCTAATCCTACAGCATCCCCATAACGACGGATAAATCCTTGAACATATACAGGTTCAGGCAGTTCTTCAAATTTTCCTGCATCTAAGGCTTTCAAGACAGTTAATTGAATGTTTGTGCGTGCAGCTATTTCTTCTATACGTATGGATCTATCTTGTCTGACTTTGCGTAAATATTGAGTTATTTCCTGTAATTGCTCTTGTTGAGCTTCATTTGCGAGCTTCACAGTCTTCTCCTCTTAATGACTAAATCTTGACTTTACATAAGCAATATTACTTACGTGTAGTCAATATTTGTACTATTCACAATATTGAGATAATTTTATAGGGAAAATACCGACTTCGCTTGCTTTATAAAGAGTTCTTTTTGATAAATATTTGTTAAAGTATAAATCCTAGTGCATGAATATAAAAAAACTGCAATTTTCAATGCAATTGTGTTTTAAGTTGCTACTTATGGTAGAGGTAGTTGCACTTACCGCCTACCTTGCCATTTGTGTGTTTCTGGTTGTTAAACAGCCGCGGTTAATCTTCTTTCCCTCTAATGTTATTGAAAAGACACCAGAGTTTTTTAATCTGCCATACGAGGAAGTATGGTTACCTGTACCAGTTAGTTCAGGTAAGGTGGAACTAGTTCATGGTTGGTGGCTCAAAGCCCAGCAGCCAGATGAGAAAGTCTTGTTGTATCTGCACGGTAACGGCATTAATATTGGTGCAAACATTGGTCATGCCAAGAGGTTTCATCAACTGGGATTTTCCGTACTCCTAATTGATTATCGCGGGTATGGTCGCAGTGAAGGGATGTTTCCTAATGAAAAGCGGGTTTATGAAGATGCCGTTGTAGCGTGGAATTACCTGACACAAGAGAAACAGATTTCACCAAGTAGAATTTTTCTTTACGGTCATTCTCTGGGTGGTGCAATAGCTATTGATTTGGCAGTCAAACATCCAGAAGCTGCGGGATTAATTGTGGAAAGCTCGTTTACCTCTATCCGGGATGTAGTGGCTTATAGAAACTTGTTTCGGATTTTCCCTGTAAATTTACTTCTAAATCAACGGTTTGAATCTATTAAAAAAGTACCACAGTTAAAAATGCCAGCTTTATTCATTCACGGTACTGCCGACACTACTGTGCCATCTTTTATGAGCCAACAATTATATAGCGCTGCTCCTGAACCGAAAAAACTATTTTTAGTTCCAGCCGCAGACCATAATGATACTGCTGTAGTCGCTGGTGTGGAATATCTGCAATGGGTGAAGTCTTTTGTTCAACAGGTAAAAGCTCATAGTTACTAAATAATTACTGTGGGGTAAACCAACATTAAAAACCCTTAGTTTTATCCCAACCAAGGAAAATTTTAGCGATGTAAATCACCTTCATAATTAAGGTCTTGAGTACCTAGCAGTTTGTCCCACAACGTAAAATACAAGCCGTAGTGGATAGTGTACTGGCGATGATGTATTGAGTGATGTGTCGGGCCGATGAACCACTTTCCGAGCCAGTGGCTTTTGAACGACGAGGGAAATAGCTCGAATCCCAGATGATTAAACACTGCCCATATGGTCATGGTCATCAGCGCGGCAACTAAAGTAATGAAATGGAGCGGGACTAGGAAGACTACACCTACAAAGAAGAGCGCCTGTATAATCGCCTCTGGCGGATCAAATGCGAAGGAACTCCAAGGTGTGGGATCTATTGAAGAGTGGTGTCCAAAATGTATCCATCTAAAAAGCCAGCGGTTGTGAAAGATCCGATGAATAAAGTAAAAGTATGTATCCTGAAGAATAAGCAACGCCACAAAACTGACTGCTAAATACCACAGTCCATATTCACGTAAGTCAGTGTACAAGAGAGTTACTCCCAAATCGTATTCTGAGATGATCAGCGCTGCACAAAGAGCAAAAATCACCGCAGAGAGAATTGATAGTTTGATATCCTGCCAAATCAACCGACTCACCGGTGGCTTTAAACGCAAACTCCGTTTAGCAAGAAACTTTCCGAGAACCAAATAAAAGAGCAAGTACGCTCCCCCTGCAATCAGAAAGTATCGGGCAAAAATAATCCCGAAGAAAATAAACGAATACAAGCAAAATGAGTGGTTCGTCAATTTAACGTTTTCTCCTTCGGATAAACTAATATTCGATGGCGAATAACTTGACCACTATGACAATCCGGCGTAAGTCTTTTCTATATCTTATGTCTATATTGAAACCGAGGCGCATTTGCCGCAAACCAAGATTTTAGAAATTCAGAATTATTTTTAATTCAGTATATTTACTAGGTTTAAAGAAGTAAAGTATAAAAAGTGCCAAAATATCCGGATATTGCAGCTAAGAAAACGACAAATTATAAAGATTTAAATTTTTTTGCCTGAATGCCGGGAGCGACTTACATCATGACTATGACACCTGTGTATTTATTAACTATTCCAGGAAATCACAGTATTAAAATTTCTCAAGATAAATTGCGATCGCTCTTAGGTGAGATTGAAACTGAACTTCATAGCAGTAAAGTTTATCAGCAGGCGATCGCAACAGTACAAAAGTTGTTGGGGTCTTCAGCAGAACAAGCCAAGATTTTGCTTAAAGCTGTGGGTAGAGAGGCTATTGGTTTAGCCTTCCAGCAATTTGCACAACATCAAAAATTGACAGAACATCCACAAAATATAGACCATACAGATACTGATAGTCTTTCACCAAGTGTAAAATTAGCCAAGACTAGTGACGGATCAAGTATTAAAGGAGACAATATAAACAGTAGTATAAATGCTACTCAAACAAAGGTATCATCTACAACTACTGTTAATCCATTCAGCAACTCAGAAATCGACTTTCCAGGTAAAACACTGATGCAATGGTTCAAGCCCAACAAAACACCCTCTAAAACCGAAATAGCCAAGGAAACGGCAGCCGAACAGCGCTTAACCACTATGTGCCAAATCGGTCAGCAACTTAGGCAAGCTCGTGAATCTCAACGCCTTTCTTTAAAACAACTAAATATATATACTCACATACCAATTCATCAGATGGAAGCCATAGAAAATGGCAACTTAGAATCATTGCCAGAAGATACCTTGGTACGTGGATTTATTCGAGTTATGGGGAACTCTTTGGGACTAAATGGCACTAATCTAGCTGCTTCTTTACCAATACCCAATATGGCAACATCAGTCATACCATCTTGGCATCATTCCCCAAAAACTACTGGAAGATTGGGACTAGAAGTACGCCCTCTGCATTTGTATTTCGGCTATACAGCCCTTGTCGCTGGGGCAGTAGGAGGATTATCTTTGATATCTCAGCCTGCTGATAATGGTAGGGCCCTGAATCCGGAGGTGATGAATCCCCCGTCTGCTTCTACTCCTCAATCATCTCCTAAGTCTGAAGTAACTGTTAAACCAGGGTTACAGTCTAGTAATGTTGGCATCAGCCTGAGATCGGGTATCGCACCACCAGAGGCTTTTTAAGGTTAATCCGTCATTATTAACGTGCAGTCTCCCACGGAGGCGCACGTTAGATTGTGGAAACCTTCGTCAGTTCACTACCTGACTACCATGACTGCGGGGGTCATCTTGACTGTTAGCTGGTGCAACTGGGGCGGAAAATTTGGAAACTTGCCCGCTAGTTTGGGCATAGGGTAAGGATGAACCAGCAACTAAAGCTTCTAAGTTACTGGCCATGACTGTGTGGGTTTGATCACCGATAGCCTGTGCGATGGTTTCTCCGTTGTTATCTAAAAATACAAAATGAGGAATACCATCTACACGGTATTTCAACATTTCTGGTAGCCATTTGGTATTATCTACGTTCAACATGACAAAGTTAACCTTGTCAGTATATTCCTGTTCTAGTTGGGCTATATCTGGGGCCATTTTTTGGCAAACAGTACACCAATTAGCATAAAATTCCACGATTGAGGGTTTGCCGTTGCTAATAGCGACTTCTAGGGGTGTAGATGCTTGATCTAAGTCTGTCAGAGAGGCCGAATTTGTCTCAGTTTGTAATCCCAAGACTAAAGCTACACTAAGAGCGATCGCCACTATGGCAATTAAGAAATTTCTCACACGCGCCCCAGTTGTAGTTTCTGGCTTGGCAGAAGAATTAATAGATGATTCTGTAGTCATAACAAATTTATTAAAACTTATTAAGCACGGTCATTATTTTAGTGTACCTCTTTCTCCTATGCCCCCTCTGGAGTTGTTTGTACGCTACAACAGAACAAACCCTCTGCGAAACCTGTGAAAAAACGAGTCACTCTGACGTTTCCTAAACGCGCCATTCAAATGCCAGTCACTTACGTACTGGCAAAGGAATTTAATGTAGCGGCAAATATTATCCGCGCCCAAGTGGCCCCTAACCAAATAGGCAAACTGGTGGTGGAATTATCAGGAGACATTGATCAATTGGATGCAGCTATTGAGTGGATGCGATCGCGTCACGTCAGTGTTTCCCATAACTTAGGTGAAATTGCCATCGATGAAGATATCTGTGTTCATTGTGGCTTGTGTACTGGGGTTTGCCCCACAGAAGCCCTGAGTCTGCACCCAGAGACATACAAATTGACATTCACGCGATCGCGCTGCATCGTCTGTGAACAATGTATTCCTACATGTCCTGTGCAAGCGATTTCCACAAATCTTTAAATGACAAATTAAAACTGATAAGACACTCCCAAAGATATAACTGGATAAATACTATATCCCTTTAGCTCCTTCTCCAGTTCTTTGGTTTCTATAGCGAAGTCTTGCAATATTTGATTTCGCAAAGCCACATTGTTGATATTCGGTGTTAAATTTACTTGGGGTGAGCCAGCAAACATTACACCTAAATTAGCCGAAAATCCCCAGCGTTGACCTTTTTTAAATGGATTTCCCCAACCAATACCAATATACGGTGCAACTTGATTAGGTAAGGCAACCTTGCCCTTCACAGACTCAATATCAGCCGTAGTATAAAAGTTATTATTGTAGACAAATACCTGATTATTTTTAATTTTGGCGTTTCCTGTGACTTCTGTATTATGAAATACAATACCTCCGGTCATGCGAAAACCAGAGTTATTAAATGGATGATAATCTAACACAGTCGAAACATTGAAAAGATTTAATTTAGCTTCGTAAGTAACTGCATTTTCTCGTCTTTGATAGTTGCCGACATCAATGGCACCAGTGTTTAAACCTACTCTACCAGTAAGGTTAGGTGTGACTGATTTTATTACTGATGCGCCTAAACCCAAGGTACTTACTTCCGGAGTGACAGCCCAACCATGATTTTGTTGTGGTATTTCAGGATTCACAATAGTCTGTTCAACTATTTCTGGTTGTGAAGCTGGTTCAGAAAGTTGATGACAACGAGTATTGAAGGGATAGTCTGTACAGAATTTCTCTAAGTCAATGATGTTATTGACAAGTTGGTAATCCAGAAACAAATCATCTTGAGTTTGTAAATCAGCAGTATTAGCCGTTACTGGCTGAATCATCAAATCCGAAACCAAACTAGTAGCAATTAATCCAAGTACTGATAAACTGAAACGACATCTATTCATTAGTCAACTAAATTCATACCAAGTAGACCACATTATATAAGTTATGTTTCTCTATTTTTTTGTGGGTATGACAGTTTACAGACTTGTATTTTTGTTTTATTATCTCAATTTAACTTACTACTATATTAGAAATTCAAAGTCTCTCTCCTACAAGGAGAGAGATTTAGAGAGAGGTTTTCCAGATACCGCGAAAAATTTGTTACTCGATAGAGGTGGGTATTTCACTAGAAAAGCATAATCTTTTCAGGAGAATTAACCAAACCAATGAGACGGTTCACAACCTGTCTGAACTGTTTCACAAAGATGAAGGTTAATCCAATCTGACTTTTCTTGCATGATAGAGCAAATACCTTGATGAATCAAGTTTTGCAGGTGTATTTGCTGCCCTAAAGGACTGCGGGGTAACTTGTGACTTAATAAGCTTTCTTCTGGTAAATCTGGCAGATAAATTTGTTCTTCAGATACGGCTTTATAAATGCGGGGTACGCGGTTGAGAACAAAAGTAATTAACTCTTGGCGTAAGTCAGAAAGTGCAAAAGCTTGTTGATAGTGATATGGATATGTATCCAAGACACTTTCAATCTCTCCTAGGACTGATTGGTGGGTTAAATTAACAAGTGTTTTCATAGTTTTTTAACTCCTCTTTTATGTGGTCAGTAATTTATGCAAAGAGCAAAACCCTAGCAGCTTAAATTGAAAACTATTGAGAAATCATCCAAGTATATATCCTCTAAAAATAAATCTCACTTTTTTTTCAGAGAATATTCAGCGGTCTAGATCTGACGACTTTAGTTAAAGTTGCTGCTAAATAAGAACATGAATACTAAAAACAGTATTCAATCTACTGGTGCAGCACTGATGTGTTATGTCTATGATTTTAATTATTTATTCTAATTATTTGTTTTTGACTAAAAAACGCAACAAAACGCATCATAACTTAGCAGGGAGCAATTTTAGGTTTAAATTAAATAATGTTAAATATGGCATAGTGGCACTATATTATCTATTTACATTATTTATTAATTATCGGCATAATTTTTCCTATAGACTGAGAAATTTATATTTCAGAATCACAGTTATTTATGTCTTGATGCTCCGGATCATCAAAACTAAGTGGCATCTTATTTCACTAAAGGGCTACTAAACTTGACTTATCTTGTTCACGGGCTGCAACTACTAAAACTAAACATAATGCAGCCACAGCTTTTTGCCATTCTTGTCTGATTAGCTCATTTTCTACACCTGCAAACATTCCTACCAACCGAGGAACAGCAGCTTCTAAAGCCATACGAGGAACTGGACGGTGTAATTGAACCAAATGGGTGAGACTTTCCTGATTATTCACAAAATCAACAACCCATTTTGTTGTGTGGTCTGAGCTATCAGGAACCCGCTTAATATCTAACTCATTTTTCAACCAGTAATAAAAAGACGGTAATTCCTTAGCTAAAATGGCGCCGGCTGTAGGTAAAGTTTCCCTCAGTAAATCAATATCTAAGCTATTTAGTTTTTCTTGCAACTCAGGTGAATTAAGAAACTCAGTTAGTGGTTTTGAGAAGATAGCTTCTAATTGAATTGGAGAAATATCTAGATGTTGAGTGAAAGTTGAAACTAATAATGACATTTGAAAAAAATCCTATTTATTTGTTACTTTTTCAGATAGTGTCAGCAAGAAAGCTAAATTTTCCTCAGCTTTTAAAGCATGGGGTGCATTAGCAGGCATAAAGATAAATACTCCAGGTTCAAGAGTAATATCTTCACCTGATAAATTCAGTACTCCTTTGCCTTCTAGAACATTAACAGTGGCATTGCGAGTAGAAGTATGCTCGGAAATCTCCGTAGTAGCTGCCAAACAAAATAGAGTATATTGGCAGGCTTGATCTTGAATTAGAACTTTGCTGAAAACACCAGCACGAGGATATTCAATTTGTTCTCGTAATTGGGTAACGAGAGATTGCTTAGATATTGTTTGATTAGTCATGTTTTTCTGTTATTGGTTTGGTTGTTTATCAGAAATAAACTTGTCGTTAGTAATCATCATCTTCAGCCACAGCACAGAGAATGATATAGCCTAATTCGTGGCGGTATTTGTTGAAGACATGGCGCATTTTTAATACTCGTTGGCGAATAGATTTCTGCGTGAAGATATTCCACAAGATATATATAGTGTTCAAAATACCTTCATCTTGAAACATCCGCTCTAAGTTCAATAAACTCATGGTTCCAGTTTGATATTTCTGTACTTGCAGTCCTGTCGTTGCACAAGCTGCAATCCAGTTCGCTGCTGAAAGTGGTGTGGAATTAACTCGAATTACTCTTGCTAAATCGGCGCGAATTTCTTCTTCTTTGTCAGTAGCTAATAATTCATGGGAGAGAAACTTACCTCCCGGTTGCAGTCGATGATGAATTTCTGTTAATAGCCGGGCTTTTCCTGCTGGGGGCTGCATTGTGAGAATAGCTTCAGCTAAAACATAATCAAACTTCTCTGGTATTGCATCCAGATGAAAAATATCGCCTTCAATGATTTCAACTTGATTTGCTAATCCAGCTGTGCGGACGTTTTCTCGCGCCCGAACTACACTATCAGGATTTTTTTCCACCCCTACTACTTTGACATGGTAGCGTTGGGCCAGAGATATTGCACTGTATCCAAAGCTAGAAGCTAATTCTAAAACTGTTTCACCAGGCTGAAAGTTCGCCCATTGGCATAATTGTTCTGTAGCTATTCGTCCACCGGGACGCAGATATTTTTTACCTGCGGCGGCTAAAACTTGATGTCCGGAAGCCGTTGGGAAATTGAGGATAGTGTTGGTCATCTCTGTGACCCTCTGAACTGGTTATATCCTCAATTTGCCAGAAATTGATGATGCTGTCTCTGAGGTAGCTCAAAGAAGGAAATTAAGTTTTACATTTTGCTCCTTGGGGAGTAGCATCGGGGTAGAACGTAACTATAGCCTTCTGTCTCCGCACAAAAACTTTGGGAAAAGTTTTTCCAGTATCCTGGTCGCGGACATTGAAAATACACGCTCCCTCAGAATTTCCTTGGAGCTTAAAGATTTTGGTAGCATCTAAAAGCATTTCTTGAGCATTACTGAGGTAGCTGTAGCCTTTAATAACATCTGTGATTGTGCGGTTTCCTTGTTGAATAACTACACCCATTGTATAAATTACACCAGGGACAACTTCCTCTCGCCTTTGATTATTTGGTAAGCGTCCGCCAATTCCCTCATTTTGTAACTGTAAATATCTACCGTAAAAATGCAAGCCACCAATATCATTAGCGCTCTTGATTTCTCCACAAAAAATATGTTCAAAGCCCCGATTTTTAAACCAAATATCACTTAAATCTTCTAAAAATTCGGTTTTATTCTTGCGTCCAGGACGTAGCTCCCCGCCGTTATCTGTCTGAAGCTTCTGCAATACATCTGGGTAAGAAGACAACAACTGTTTAAATTTATTGGGGGTGACTCTTGTTCCTATAGGGCCGCAGATTTTGAGGACAGCTTGGTCAAAAGAATTAAGTAGAGGTGGGGGTGGTGTAATGTCTAATTTTTGCCCTCTGGGGAATCCTACAGGAACAGGATTGTTTACATTATCGAAAAATGGCAGAAGTGTAGTTGCTGGCTGAGACTGTGCTGGTGGAGTATTTTGCATTCCTAACAAGCCAGCTAGGACTAATAAAGTGACTCGACTTGCTATCCGTCGAGATAGCTTTTTTGCAGGTTGGAGTTGTATTTCTGGCATACAGAATATGTATTTGTACTTAGTGATAAGTCAATTGAGTTTTAGGGGAATACTCAAGATATGAGTTAAGTCTTTTATACTCCAACCCGATGAAAATTGTAGAAGAAACTCGTACCCGATTGCGGTTACAGCACAGACCAGTCAATAAATGGTTAAGTGGGGCGTGTCTTTTTATTGGCTGCTGGGGTTTTTTAATTTACTGTATATTTTTTGAATTTGCGTCCGCTAGATTAACTTGCGATCGCGGAGCGCGCGTTTTAGGCGATCGCCCTCTATCTGATCAACTAAACTGTGAATTGAGGCGTTCTAGTTTGCTGGGTAGGAAGGAACGGCTAAGAATTTTTGATATACAGGAAGCCTATGTTAAAACTACTAGACAAAGTAGGGGTGGGAGTAGTCATCAAGTAATTATTGTTACTTCCCTGGGGAATCGTTACTTAATATCTAATCTGAGTTATCAAGAAAATCAACAGGTTGTCCAGCAAATTAACAATTTTATTTATTCTAAACAGCAATCTTTATTCGTTAGTAAAAATCAATTTGGCTTTTTGTATTTTGTAATTTTAGGTATATTATTGGTGATGATTATTAATGGTTTTGTCGCCACATCACCTGTCAGCAACTGTACTTTTTATAAAAGTATGAATAAACTACTTATAGAACGCAAGGGTTTGCGTGGTCAACAAATTATAGAGGAACCGCTAGAAAAGATTCTCCGTGTAGATATTCGAGACAAAAAATTTAAATATTCCCAGCTTTATCGCGCTGTAATTGTGTTGCAATCTTATGAGGAGATTCCTATTAATCCAGAATATACTGATGAAAAGAGTGTTAGATATGCTGTTTCTAGAATAAATTCTTTTTTGAATGTTAGGGGTTAAAATTAAATTCAGTTACTTGGGCAATGCTATAAGCAAGTTATTATTATAGTGGAACAGACAAGATACCTGTTCCACAATTGTTATTATTCTAAGTAGGACGGCGTAAATAATTAAAGGTTTGTAGTGAGTTAGCGCGATCTTGGGGGTCTCCCCCATGAGCGACTAACGTTCGCGTCAGCGTGCCGGAGGCATCACTCGAAGAGTGAGGACTTTAGTCCTCAAATAAGGGCTAAAGCCCTTACTACGAAATGAATTTTAATTATTTTACATTGCTTAACATAGTTTAATTTTTTCTCGCCTACTTACTTAAAGGTTTATTCAGCACTACCTGGAAGCTAGCAATCTTCCAAGGCTGGATAGTTAAACTTTGTGGTTGAGATGAGGAACGTTCTAATAAATCTACTGTATCGCCTAAACTCATCTCTAAATCACTTTGCAAAGATAACTCGGCTGTTTCTCCGTGACATTCATAACAGCGTAAAATTAACTGCTGAGGATTATCTTCTGCTGGCTTTAAGGCCATTAAAATTAAATTTTCAGCTGCTAAATCGAGAAAACTTACACCTTGGGAAGCGCTAATGCTGGAATTTTGAGTGTTGAATGAATTTACTATCACTTGTAACGGGATATTTAATTCATAACCACGCTTGACTGTATGGGCTGATTCCCAGGTACCAGCGTGAGGATACAAAGCATAGGTAAATTCATGAAAGCCTCGGTCAGTTTCTGGGTCTGGCCAATGCGGACTGCGTAGTAATGTTAAGCGTAATTGATTGGGTTGACTGTCGTAACCGTATTTACAATCATTCAGCAAACTCACACCGTAAGTTTCCCCAGTTAAGTCGGCCCAACGTAACGCCGGGACTTCCCATTTGGCTTTTTCTGCGGGTGTCTGGGGTTGGGTGGGGCGACGAATTGCACCGCAGGGAATTTCGTATGTAGCAAAATCTGCTTCCACATTTAAAGGAAAAGCCGCTTTCACCATTACTTGATTTTCTCGCCAATCAACAGTTGTTTTAATTTTGAGAATAGCAGAACCTTTTTCGAGAATATAATCTTGGCAAAATTCTGATTTACCGATTGTTCGCACCACACGCACACGACTACGCAATTCTCCTGGTTCTAGATAAGAAATAGCTGAAAGTTTGGCTGGTGGTAAAGGATGTTGAGCATAATTAGGGTCAATATTCCAAGCATCCCAGTATTGACCACTATCTTGAAAGGCTTGTAGTTGATTTCCTAAACCATTGAGAACTTCGCGCTGCTGAATTTTGTCAAAAACGCTGGCTAAATCACCTGTTAGTTCGTCAACTGTAACTCGCAAATACTCGTTTTCTAACACATAGTTTTCTTGTGGTTGTTCAGAAGATTGTAGGTTAGGTTTACCGGGACATAACCAAAAGACACGATAACCACAAGCCGGAATATCATTGGCGAAAAAGGAGACTGATATGCTGGGTATTTCGCCACTAAAACAGCTTTGAGAGAGTACCTCATTTCCCTCCATGTCATAAATTTGCCCAAATTCGCCATCTGGGAAAACAATTTCTACTACCTCAGAACGTTGCCAATTGAGAGCATTGAATACGAAGATGGCTTTAGCTTCAGGGTGGGGTGGTGGTGGTAAAATAGCTTGTGATGCGATCGCCCGCAATGATTGTTGTAATATATTGGTTCCTACTTGTTCCACTTGTTGCCACTCTGGTAGGGCATCTTGATAAACTTGGGTAATGGAAGAACCAGGCAAAATATCATGAAACTGGTTAAATAATACCTGCTTCCAAGCGGTTTCTATTTCGGCTTGGGGATATGACACACCACAGCATACTGTGGCTAAAGTCGCAAATAATTCAGCTTGATACAACAAATCTTCACAACGTCGATTCCACTGCTTTTGGTCTGCGTGGGTGGTGTAGCAACCACGATGAAATTCTAAGTATAGTTCGTCATTCCAGGTGGGAAATGGGGAATGAGTTTTGATTTGTTGGAGATATTTTTCTGAAGAGGTAAATTCTAAATCTGGGAAGAGGGGGGATTTTTGCCAGCGTTGGGCAGTTTCTAACATATCACGGGTGGGGCCGCCGCCGTGGTCACCGACACCGGGAAGCCAAAGTGCGTCTTGTAAATCGGTTTGGGTTTGCCATTCACATAAATATGATGCCATTTTCACCGGATCAATGCTTTCACCGATGAGTGCAGACATGACACTAAAAATTTCACTACCATCAGGCGATCGCCACCAAAAAGCCCCATAATCAAACTTAGTTGTGTCATTCCAGCGCAACTTCTGAGTCACAAAAAACTCAATCCCCGCATTCACCAAAAACTGCGGTAAAGTCGCACAAAACCCAAAGGTATCGGGTAACCAAGCCACAGTAGACAACTTACCGAACTTTTCTAATACATAGCGCTGTCCATACAATAACTGTCGGACTATGGATTCACCAGAAATCAAATTCAATTCCGGTTCCACCCACAAACCGCCCACAACTTCCCAACATCCAGCCGCCACCGCTGCTTGAATAGCCCCAAATAAATCAGGACGGTGTTCTTCCACCCAAGCATAAAGCGCCGGCGTAGAGTGACAAAAAATCAACTCGGAAAAATCTGCTTGTAACTTCAACACCGACTCAAAAGTACTTTGCGCCGCCCGCCAAGTTTCACTCACAGTCCAAAGCCATGCTAAATCTAAATGAGCATGACCCACTAAATATATCTTCCCTTTTTCCTTACCCCACCCACAAGCAGCCAAAAAATCCGACTCAATTAACCTTTCCCGTAATATTTTTATGAACTCTTCCTTCGCGCCTTGAGGGTTTATTATCTCCCCCACCACCTCAGCCAACTCAGCCAACCTTTCAGGCGCTAACCTTTCCACACAAAGCTGTACCACCGCCAACTCATCAGCCACAAAACCCGGAGTTACCCCATCATCAGACTCAAAAACCAAGAGCGATCGCACTAAAGCACCATTATCATGCCCAGGACTCACCAATCGCAAAGCCACAATAAATTCTTCACCAGGAGTCACCCCTGGACTCAAAAGCACTCGCGGCCAACAATCAAATAAATCACCCTCCAGAACTAACTCCCCATTCACATAAATCTCAGCCGCATCAGCCCACCAACCCAAAGCCAACCGCAAAGACAACCCAGCCAACGGATACCCATGTAAATCCGAGGGAACTACCACTGTTTGCACCAGCCAAAGGACTTTTTTCCCGCCTGTCCAAGCAATATGTTCTTTAGCATTTAACTGGGCTATTGGCCAATTAGCAAAATTAGATACATTAATTTCAGTAATATTCAGGTGAGATTCTTGGTATAGCCAAGTAGACTGTATATTAACTTGACAACAAGAGCGCAATTGTTCAATCACGTCCGAGATCAATTTAGTCTGAGATTTCCATATGGGAAGGGTCATAATTTTCGCTAAGATAAGGTCACTGACGATAATAAACAGTTTGTCGTTGTTATTGTTTGGCGGGAGTCTCTTACTAATGAGGTATTTAAGATTTTGGATTAAAATTCCTTACTAAAAGGCTATTTGAGGAATTTTAAACCTTATTATCTATACCAACTTGGTATCAAAACTAAACCAGACTCAAACTCACAAATCACCACCATGTCCTCTGGTTCCTCTGGCCGTTATCAAAGCAGACTCTTTAACTTTGTCCACCAGCAATCTCGGCGGTTGACATCACAGTGGGATCATACCTTGCGCCATGTGCAAGTTGCTACTAAGTGGGGTGTGCAAGTATTACTTTATCCCTTGTACTTACTTTTGCATTCAGCCGCATCAGATGGCAAAATACTGGGGACTCAAGAACCAGCATCCAGACCGCAGTTACAACCAAATGATACCGACTTCCTAGGGGAAACTCCTCCACCTGCTGATACCCCTGTTCAGCAAGTACTAGAAGCAGTACAAAGTTTAGCATCGGAGTTAGATACTACTAACACCCAAATCTCTGCACCTCTGAAATTTTTGAGTTCTTTGTGGGCGAAATTGGTTCCTCATCCTGCAACTAAGTCCAATTCTCCACCATCTTTAACAACTGCAAATAACGAATCAGCCAATCTCAAATGCCATTTGCCATTGGTACGAGGAATTGCCACAAACTTGGTAAATCGTAATTTGGTACTTGTTAGTAGCAATAACGAAATTTTAGATATTTTGACATCCCAGCAGCAAGCTAAATTAGAAGCCAGAATTATTAGTGAAATTGGTAACTACTGGCATTCTTGGCAGTTAGCTACAAATAAACAAGCAGCGGAGTTACTACCAGAAATTCAGCGAATTTTGGCAAAGCTGACTGGTAATACTACAGCTAAAATTCCCCAAATTGCTGAGGGGATACCAAAAGATTTATTACCTACCGATAAGTTATTAGCCTTCTTAGATGCATCTATTGCCAAGTTAGAAACCAATGCTGTATTACCTGCACAACAGCGTAGCCAGGAACTTGTTCGCATTGCCCAATTACAGCTAGATATATTCCTTTATGGTAAAGAACAAGTAGCCGCTAGAGGAGATATGGCGGCAACTGTTGAAGGTTTAGAAACTCACACACTAAATTTTCAGGCTTTAATTGAAGCGGCGCTGAATTACTTTTTTGGTGTGAATAAAGGTAAAAAACTCGAGCCAAAATATAGTAATAATTATTCCCCAGGAAAAAGATTATCTGCTAAAAATCGCTTCCAGGTTTTGCCTGCAACCAGCCAATCTCAACATGAAGTTTTAGCGGTAGATCCTTGGTTGAATTGGAGTGATTTGTTTGGTAAGGTTGATACTGTTACTGAGCCGCCAATTACATCTAAACCAAATCCCGTCACCGTTTCTAGTTCAACCCAACAATTGAATAGTAGCCAGCCAAAAACTAAATTTAGTTTATTACCAAAGAAAAAAGTAAACCACAATCTCACCACGACTCAACCAACAGCTGGAAAACTCAATAAAGCCCGTACTTCCCAAGCCATAACTAAGAGTCACAAAAATACCCAAATTGAAACCCAGCCAGACTGGATAGATGTAGAAGCAACTTTTATAGGTTATGATAAACATCCTTTAGAGCAACTTCTAGAATGGCTTGATCATGCTATTCTCTGGCTAGAAGAAATAGTTGCAAAAATTTTTCAGGCATTACAAAGGTTATGGCGGGGTAGGTGAGATTAAAGTTGCCCACATTTAATTTATCTGCCACAAATTAGCAAAATACTGACTATAATTAATTTTTACGTTTCAAACTAGGCAGTTTGAAGTTTTAATTGTTGAGTGCTATTGGTGGTTTTTTGCGTGAAAATTATTGTCTACTGTAAATACTTCAATTTTAAAAATCCACTAGATAAACCCAAACTGGAAACATTTGTGGTCAATTTACCGCAAATTCCCAAGGTAGGGGAAACAATTGTTGTCGAGAGAATTTCCCCCCAAAAAGAGTTTGTAATTATTTTTGAATACGTTGTCACAGCAGTGCAGTTTAATGCTTCTAGAGAATTGACTGATGCAGCCGATGCTCAAGTAAGTGCATCTTTGAACCACTGTTGGGAGGGAACTTCCAATTTCAAAATTAATAACTTTTTGGAAAAATAAGAATTTACCACAACATGTGATTGAGGAAATTACGTAACAGCTTTGGCCCTTGTGGTTCTTGATAGTTAGTGGGTAATAAATTCAGCATGGCATTTTGCAATGTTTCCAAAGCTGTATCTACTTCCTGTCGCTTGACTCTGGAAGTTTGAGAAAAGTATAACGGCTCCCCAAAGCACACAGTTAACTCTTTGCCTAAATAAAGATCATACGTGCCTGTTAAGGTGACTGGTACTATGGGGACACCAGCCCGCAAAGCATAAATTACAGTTCCTCGCTTGAGGGGGAGATACAACTTACCCTCAGCACTTCCCAAGCGTCCTTCGGGAAACAGTACCAGTCCATCACCTTGAGACAAAATACCCTGGACAATGCGGTCTATTTGTCGTAGTGTCTGGATATCTCCCCCTGTAGGTACTGTTTCCTCAATTACTTTAGCCAGTTCAACAAGGTCATTTCGTCCAGCTTTAGCCGCTTCGATGACAGCTACTTCTTCTTTCCAGATTCGTTCTAAAGGAATGACACCTCCCACTAAACGCAGAATCTGACGCTTCCACCACTTGTTATAAAGGGTACGCGCGTCACCAAGGACATAATAGTGGGGATGAATGGGGAGTTCTCCCAGCAGCAGCAACGGATCAATGTGGTGGAGATGGTTGACAGCGAGGATGGCTGGTTTTTCAGGTATCCTGTCGAGGTGTTCGACTCGTACCCGAAACAGTGCATGAATAAGCGATCGCAATACACAACGACGCACCATAGCATGAACTCTGGTTTCTGGATGCCCTTGACTCATGGCTTCCAGGCGTTGGAGAACTTCTGCGATTGTCTGGCGCACAGCGCGATCGCTAGCCGCAACCACACCTTCTTGCACTCGCTTAATCATGGCAGATGTCAAGTCAGCTGCATCAACATGGGAAGTCACCTCATCAGTTTGATCTTCCCGATTAGGTTCGTGAGAAGAACTTTTGATAGCACCCTCTTTGAATTCATGAACAGATCATAATTTTTGATTACACATTATGTACTAACCTCCAGTTAGAAATATGAAACCGCTGCTAACCCCAGAATTTTCTATAATTTTTTAGTACATGAGGATTTTGATATGTCGCCCTGGATTAGTCTCATAACTGCTCTGACGTTGCTTCTATACTTGGTTATTACTATTAATGTTGGTCGAGCCAGAGCCAAATACAAGGTGAAACCTCCCCAAATGTCAGGAAATCCTGACTTTGAAAGAGTGGTGCGCGTTCAACAAAATACCCTAGAGCAAATGGTTTTTTTCCTACCTGCTTTATGGTTATTCTCTTTTTATGTCAGCCCATTGTGGGGCGCAGGTATTGGTGCAATTTGGCTTTTGGGACGTATTGCCTATGCGTGGGGTTATTATCAAGCCGCTGAAAAACGAGCCATTGGCTTTGCCATTAGTTCTATCAGCAGTATGGTGTTACTTTTAGGTTCCCTTGTAGGCATCATCCTATCTTTGGTGCAGCCATAATCATTGGCAGGGGATTGATAAATACCAAAATGTCCCCAATTATTTTGTGGAATGGGTGTTTTCACCCGTCCCATAATTAAATCATGACAGTTAAAACCTCCGACATTATGATGCTAAAGAGCAGAATAAATTTTGATAGCAAAAACCATGCTCATATAAATAAATTAAGTAATATGAAAAACTCACTGCAAATATCACTAAAATAACAGGAATTGTAGTATTTATATCTATTTTTCGTTTTTTAAATATTTCCCACACAGACATTAAAATCATCAAAGGCCAGAAGATAATTGTCATTAAACACATAATCAATGAAAGAAATTTATCTTCTGGAGTAGAAGCATGATGACGCAGAGAAAATCTGAGCCAATTGCTGAAAAAATAGCAGGTCATCAATAAGTAACTAATACTGAAAGTTAATTGCATTTGATTCATTGCCAATCCTCCTTAACAGTGATTGCATAATTGATTAAAGATACTATAATGAAGGTTGATAAAATCTAGATATATGCAACAGGAATTTTAATGAAAAATACTCTGATTTCAGTTTAATATTCTTTGAATAAAATAAAAAATATTATGCGAAGCCAGAAAAATAGCAAGTTAATTTAACTCACTTTAATTCATGCTGGTA
Source organism: Nostoc sp. CCY0012 (assembly GCF_963920855.1). Lineage (NCBI taxonomy): Bacteria > Bacillati > Cyanobacteriota > Cyanophyceae > Nostocales > Nostocaceae > Nostoc > Nostoc sp. CCY0012. Next base: position 26,110 of record NZ_CAWUDM010000062.1, read on the forward strand.
GTAATTGTCCTTGGGGGTGTCACCCCCAGTCACCAGCGCGGATCAAGTAGTGAGTCATCTTTAACATCTGTGCTTGTGAGCGGTTAGCGTTCGCCGCATATCCTAGAAAACCTATACCTGCACCAATACGGTTCACTTAAGAGAAAAAGTAGGTTGGGTTAAGCGATAGCGCAACCCAACAAAGTCTTGAAGATGTTGGATTTCCTGAAGTCAACCCAACCTACTACTAATTCTATTTTTTAGCCTTAACTGAACAGTATTGATACCTGCACAACGTAGAGCCTATTTCTTTTTTCAATTAGTCTTGGGAATGATGCTGAGGAAACAAGTAGGCGATCGCAGCACCACCAGATACAGTTAGTACACTTACCAATAATGTAGCTAAAAGAAAAGTAGTCATATGGGGGATTGGGGAACTCGTAGCCCCCTCTGGGGATAAGGAGCAATGAAGATTGAGCAGAAGAATGATTTCATTACTTTTAAACTAGCAATTGCATATGACACCCGTGCATAGTGGTTGTGACAATTGTTTGTAAATAAAAAACTAGCCCCTAGCCTTTATGCCAAAGGCAAGAAAAAACGAAACGTACTACCAATACCCAGTTTGCTTTCTACATAAATTTGACCGCCTTGCAACTCGACTAAACGGCGGGTGATAGTTAAACCGATACCCGTACCTCCAGAATGGCGATCGCGTGATTGGTCAGTCCGCCAAAAGCGTTCAAATACATGATGCAAGTCTTCTGGGGCAATGCCAATGCCTGTATCTATCACAGCAATCCAAAGTCGATTAGCTTCAGTCCAAACACGAATTGTAATCTTACCTTCGGTAGTATAACGTACTGCATTACCTAGCAAATTTACTAATACTTGTTCTGTGCGGTCAATATCTGCCAATACCAGTGGCAATGGGGATGGACATTCCCAACGCATCACCGGGCCATCTTCTAGTAGCTGGTCGCTAAATTTCTCTACCAAGGATTCTAATAAAGGAAACAAATTCACAGGCTGGATATTAATTGGCAGATAACCTGCTTCTGCCTTTGAGAGTTCTTGTAAATCGTTAACCAAGCGTTCTAAGCGTCTAGTTTCTTTAGCCAGTCTGCGATAAATCTCTGGAGACGGTTCCATTTCGCCATCGGCTAGTTCCTCTAAGTAACCGCGAACTACTGTCAACGGTGTCCTTAATTCATGGGTCATATCACCAATCAATTCTCGCCGCCGTGCTTCCACACCTTCTAAACTTGCTGCCATCTGATTAAAACTAGTTCCCAAGCGATGCAGTTCCGGAATATCAGACAAAGGTAACCGCGCTTCGAGTTGACCTGCGGCAAACTTTTGGGTGATTTGTTCCATCTCTGTCAACCGCAACATAATTCGTTTCGATACCCAGTAACTCAATCCTCCCGCCGCCGTACTACCTACTAAAACAGACCAAACAGTGCCTCGCCGCCAAGCAGTTTCAAATCCTTGCACCAATTCACGCCGGATATGAATTAATCTCACCCCCCGACTTTCTAGCGTTTCCAAGTGCAGCACAAAAAAGCGGGGAGAAGAAACTTTGCTGATGATTACAAGACTAAATAAGCCCACTATCATCACCACTAGGTGGGATACAAAGAGGCGTGATGCCAAAGGCAAGGATTTTGCCCAATGCCAGCCCATCTTGATTATCCTCACGCTATAGGGGAATCTTCAAATTTATAACCTACTCCAACCACAGTTTTAATAAAAGTGGGACTAGCCGGATCTGGTTCAACTTTTTTTCGCAGTCGGGCTACATGAGTGTCAACTACCCGCTCATCACCAAAAAAATTGTCACCCCAAAGTTTGTCAATTAGCTGAGTGCGGTTCCACACTCGACCAGGATTGCTGACAAAGGTACTTAATAAGTTAAATTCTAAAGTAGTTAAGTCTAAAATTTCTGCGGGTTGGGCATTCATCTGACGGCTGGCAGTGCGTTGGTCTACATCTACTATAAAGTGTTGAGTTCGATTCACATGGTGCTGTCCTCCTTGGCGGAGACTACGCCGTAATAATGCCCGCACCCTAGCAACTAATTCTCTGGGGCTAAAAGGCTTAACCATGTAATCATCAGCACCAGTAGACAAGCCAATCACGCGATCAATTTCCTCACCCTTGGCTGTCAGCATTAAAATATATGGATCTTTAACACCGGGTTGCTGGCGAATCCTGGCACAAACTTCCAATCCATCCAACCCAGGAATCATTAAATCTAAAATGATTAAATCTGGTGGTTGTTCTTTAAACATCCGCAAGGCATTGACACCATCGCGGCTGATGCGACAGAAAAATCCTTCTTTATCTAGTGAATGTTGAATCAACTGAGCAATTTCTGGTTCATCCTCAACAATCAAAATATCCATCGCAATTAGGATTCAATAAAAATACGCAGAGTTCCCCAGTTTGCTATTCTACTCCATTACCTTGGTGTGGGTAGGGTAGTAGTGAAAAAGCAGAGGGGCAGGGGGCAGGGGAGAAAAATCGCCCACAATTCCACTCGGCTTTAAACCTTATCTTTTGATAAAATCCAATTCGATGGATTTGTAATGGGAATTTACAGAACCTAGACTGAGGAGCAGTTCCCAATCTAAAATCCCAAATGATATTACAGCTTGGAATTAGACAGCGCCCGATAACTATAGCCGAGATGAGAATCCTTTTGAATGTACTGTTTAATACCATCAAGGTCAACAAATTCATCAGCGACATCAATCAAACTATCGCTGGTTGTCGCGCGCAAACTCACCACTTCAACACGCGAACCTGTACTAGTTACAGCATTCACAGCATAAGATAAGTCTCTATCTCCACTGACTAAGATTGCCGTATCGTAGTAAGGAGCCAAGGTGATCATATCTACAGCAATCTCTACATTCAAATTGTGTTTTTTGGTGTGATCCGACAGTTGAGCCTCCTTGATGACTACACGATAACCATTGCGACGCATCCAAAATAGAAAACCCTGTTGCTTTTCATTAGTACGTGGACGGTTAGGAGTCGGTCGTGAAGTATCGACAATAGTGTAAAAGAAAGCGCGCAATAACCGTGAACCCGCAGTTAAATGACAAAGTAATTTGAGATAGTCAATTTCAATGCCAAGTTGTAAAGCGGTATTAAAGAGGCTGACACCATCAATAAAAATAGCTACTCGACCCCGATTTTCATCTTTGATGACAGAAGTTTTTGATATAGTAGGCTCCCTTTTTTTGGGACTTTCACATTTCACACCATTTTTTATTGGGCTTTTTCCTGGTAAATGGGGTTCCTCCTCAGGACGCTTATAGACATTTTTTGGTTTGGTAAAATTAGTGATGCTCATTGACTCCTCTAGATTTTAAATCTGGAAATGCTTTCGGATAAATTGGCAAAACATCGACTGGGCCATCAGCCTAGCCGCAAACAGTATTTAGTCATTGAGCGTCAATCCACTCAAATCGTGGTAATTGTAGAGATTCCAAAATTTAACGCCCCAGTAGGTGTTAACTCTTCTCAGGGCAGGTTTTACGAGATATTCCCTTTGCCTACAGTTATGCTGCTCCTTATCTACCTTTACTGCATATTGACTAGTTACAGGATGCAAAAACTTGAGTGCAAGCAGCTTCCCATCGGCGTAAAGGTAATAGTGAGCCGTCGGCAGTTATTTTTATTGTACATCTCTATTTAAAAAAGCTTCATTAAGGCAATCTTTGTATATTGACGTAGCGATATTGAGATGAATAATTAGAACTTAATACTTGACACAAACCTATTGTTCATGCATATTTGATTAGTTCCAAGAGGATACTATATTTCAATTTAAATGAATGTATCAAGCATTATTTACGTTAGCATTTATAAGATTTTCATGATTAAAATGCCAATTTTGTTTTGATATTATCACCAGATTTTAATATAGAGTTATAACCATTTACATGGGATACAGATTTATTGATGCTCATCTGTAATTAATTATTTTTTGGATGTAAATCAATGATTTGAATAAGGACATATATCAATACCATTCAGTTAAGGCTAAAAACTACAATTGGTGTAGGTTGGGTTAAGCGATAGCGCAACCCAATGCTGCCAATAATGATGTTGGGTTTCCTACGTCAACCCAACCTACTTTTTCTCTTAAGTGAACCGTATTGGGCTATATATTCACAATCTTGAGTCAAAATAAGTCCGAAATATTGAGATTTTAAATTTTTCCAAAATTACCGTACATCAATCAAACAAGCAAAAAAAAGACCCCCAGTTAGCCTGTAGCTGAGGGATTCTTCAAGTCGGTATTGTCGCACAAAGATATTTGCGAATTTCACCATACCAACCTGGTGGTGAAGAAATCTGCCAAATTGCCAAATTGGGGAAATGGGGAGATGGGGGATGCTTCATTAACTGAAAGCACGTTTAAGATCTAAGTAAAGAAATCTTTCGTGGCTTGGGCATGAAACGCATCGTCTTGATTGCTGGATTTGAATCTTTCAATGCTGACTTGTATCGAACAGCAGCTGCTTTGGCTAACTCGCGCTGTCCTGATTTGGATATTCGGGTGTTTAGCGATGCCTTCGGCGAGCAAAGCGATCGCAATATTACCACTCAGCGCACCGAAGTAGCAGCCGCCCTAGATGGTGCTGACGTATTTTTCGGCAGCTTAATATTTGATTATGACCAAGTTTTGTGGTTGCGCGATCGCATTGCCCAAATCCCCATCCGGCTAGTGTTTGAGTCAGCCTTAGAATTGATGAGTTTAACCAAGTTGGGTGATTTTGCCATTGGTGACAAACCCAAAGGAATGCCCAAACCAGTTAAATTCATCCTCGATAAATTCAGCAACGGACGAGAAGAAGACAAACTTGCTGGTTACATTAGTTTTCTGAAAGTTGGCCCCAAACTCCTAAAATTTGTCCCAGTGCAGAAAGTCCAAGACTTACGCAACTGGTTGATTATCTATGGTTACTGGAACGCTGGTGGCCCTGAAAACGTTGCGGCTTTATTTTGGACACTAGCAGAAAAATATTTAGATTTAAAAGTTGGTGAAATTCCCCCACCCCTGGAAACCCCCAACATGGGATTACTCCATCCCGATTATCAAGGCTTTTTTACATCACCCCGTCAATATTTGGATTGGTATCAGAAGAGGACAAGGGGACAAGGGGACGAGGGGACGAGGGGATCAAATACTTCATCATTTTCCCAGTCCTCACTCCCCAACCATCGGAATTTTACTGTATCGTAAGCACGTTATCACCAAACAACCATATATACTCCAACTAATTCGCCGTTTTGAGGAAGCGGGTTTAATTCCTTTACCCATATTTATTAACGGTGTCGAGGGACACGTAGCAGTACGGGACTGGATGACTACTGAACATGAAACTCAGCAACGCCAAGTAGGTAATACAGAAACTCCTTCACTGTCTCCAGAAGCTGTTAAAGTAGATGCGATCGTTTCCACCATTGGCTTTCCTTTGGTGGGTGGCCCGGCTGGTTCAATGGAAGCAGGCCGTCAAGTGGATGTAGCAAAACGCATCCTCTCAGCAAAAAATGTGCCTTATATTGTCGCTGCACCTCTATTAATTCAAGATATTCATTCCTGGACACGGCAAGGTATCGGCGGACTGCAAAGTGTTGTATTGTATGCTTTACCAGAATTAGATGGGGCGATTGATGCTGTTCCTCTGGGTGGTTTGGTAGGTGAAAAAATATATTTAGTTCCCGAACGAGTACAGCGCTTAATTGGCAGGTTGCATAGTTGGATTGCTTTACGCCAAAAAGCTGCATCTCAACGCAAGATTGCCATTATTTTATATGGATTTCCCCCTGGTTATGGTGCTGTAGGTACTGCCGCATTATTAAATGTCCCCCGCAGTTTGTTAAAGTTTCTCAACGCCCTCAAAGACCAAGGTTACGACGTTGGTGAGTTACCAGCAGATGGCGAAGAATTAATTCGCTGGGTCAAAGTCGCCGACGAGAAAATAGAATCAAATTCCTCCCGACTCCCCAACACAGTCAACGCCCGTACTTTAGAAAAATGGTTGGGATATCTGCGAACATCCCGCATTGAAAAACAATGGAAGTCTTTGACGGGGACTGGTATTAAAACCTACGGTGATGAGTTGCAAATTGGTGGTGTGCAGTTAGGTAATGTTTGGATTGGTGTGCAACCACCTTTGGGGTTACAAGGCGACCCGATGCGGTTAATGTTTGAACGGGATTTAACGCCTCATCCCCAATATGCTGCTTTTTATAAATGGTTACAAAATGAGTTCCAAGCTGATGCTGTGGTTCATTTTGGGATGCATGGAACGGTGGAATGGTTACCGGGTTCGCCTTTGGGGAATACGGGTTATTCTTGGTCGGATATTTTGTTGGGCGATTTGCCAAATCTATATATATATGCGGCAAATAATCCTTCTGAGTCGATGTTAGCGAAGCGTCGCGGTTATGGGGTGTTGATTTCTCACAATGTTCCGCCTTATGGTCGTGCTGGTTTGTATAAGGAGTTAATTTCTTTGCGGGATTTAATTGCTGAGTACCGCGAAGATCCGCAGAAGAATTATGTGTTGAAGGAAGTTATTTGTAAAAAGATTGTTGATACTGGTTTGGATGCTGATTGTCCGTTTACTGAGGCTAAACGTTTGGGTATTGCTTTTAGTCCGGAAAATGTGCGGATGTTTAGCGCCCATATTTTTGATGATTATTTGCTGAAGTTGTACGAATATTTGCAGGTGTTGGAAAATCGGTTGTTTTCTTCTGGGTTGCATATTTTGGGGGAAGCGCCGAATGAGGAGGAGTTGGAGGGGTATCTGGAGGCTTATTTTGGGGAGGAGAACGAACCGCAAAGTTCGCAAAATTCGCAAAGAAGAGGAGAAAAGGAAGAGGAAGAGAGAGAAATCAGGGATTTATTAGCAAGAAATACTGATGAGTTAACGAATCTTTTAAGGGGTTTGAATGGGGAGTATATTCCACCTGCGCCTGGGGGTGATTTGTTACGGGATGGTGCTGGGGTTTTGCCTACGGGGAGGAATATTCATGCTTTAGATCCTTATCGGATGCCTTCTGCTGCGGCTTATGAACGGGGACGGGAGATTGGGGAAAAAATTATTGCCCAGCATTTACAGGAACATGGAAGTTATCCAGAAACTGTGGCGGTGATGTTATGGGGTTTGGATGCGATTAAGACTAAGGGTGAGTCTTTGGGGATTCTGTTGGAGTTGGTGGGGGCTGTACCTGTGAAGGAGGGTACGGGTAGAATTGTGCGTTATGAGTTGAAGCCTTTGGCTGAGGTGGGACATCCCCGGATTGATATTTTGGGTAATTTGTCGGGGATTTTCCGGGATAGTTTTGTGAATATTATTGAGTTGTTGGATGATTTGTTTCAACGGGCGGCTACTGCTGATGAACCGGAGGAACAGAATTTTATTAGGAAACACGCTTTAGCTTTACAGGCGCAAGGTGTGGAAAATACATCGGCGAGGTTGTTTTCTAATCCGGCTGGTGATTTTGGTTCTTTGGTGAATGATCAGGTGGTTGATGGGAATTGGGAATCTGGGGATGAGTTGGGTAATACTTGGCAAGGTCGTAATGTGTTTAGCTATGGCAGACAAGATAAGGGTCAAGCTAGACCGGAGGTTTTAAATACGTTGTTAAAAACAAGCGATCGCATCGTTCAAGAAATCGATTCGGTAGAATATGGTTTAACTGATATTCAGGAATATTACGCTAATACTGGTGGGTTGAAAAAAGCCGCAGAAAAGCAGCGCGGGAAGAAGGTGACTACTAGTTTTGTGGAAAGTTTCTCGAAGGATACCACACCCCGCAATTTGGAAGATTTACTGCGAATGGAGTACCGCAGCAAGTTAGTCAATCCCAAATGGGCGCAAGCAATGGCTAATCAGGGTTCTGGTGGTGCATTTGAAATTTCTCAACGGATGACGGCGTTAATTGGTTGGGGTGGTACTGCTGATTTTCAAGATAATTGGGTATATGACCAAGCCGCAGATACTTATGCTTTAGACGCTGAAATGGCGGAAAAGTTACGTCAAGCAAATCCTGAAGCTTTCCGTAATATTGTCGGCAGAATGTTGGAGGCGCATGGCCGGGGTTTATGGCAAGCTGAAGCTGAGAAGTTAGATAAGTTACGTCAATTATATGATTTGACTGATGAAGAACTGGAAGGCGTGACGGATTAAAAGTCAAGCGATCGCCAACAGGGAGAAGATGTTGGGTTTTGTCGCCTCAACCCAACCTTGATGATTATGGTGCTTCAAGTAATCATGGTTACACTACCTATATCCAAGTCGTAACGACCCCCCACAATTTTTAACTTGCCTGTCTTTATCCGTTCAGTTAAGAGCTTTGAGCGCTTTAATCGTTCAATTTGATATTGCACATTTGCCACCACAGCATTCTCAACTGCATCGCCCGGCTGATTTTTGACTCTTGTCACTGCTGGTTGGATTGCTTTAACAAAACTGCCAATGTCACCCAGCAGCGATTCGTTTTGCACAGCTGCTGTAACTGCGCCGCATCGTTCATGACCCAGTACCATTAGCAAGGGCGTACCTAACAACACAACAGCATATTCAATACTACCGAGTACTTCCCGCGTAGCAATATTTCCCGCAACCCGGACATCAAAGATGTCACCAATACCCTGATCAAAAATAATTTCTGGTGAAACCCGTGAATCAGCACAACTTAGGATAGTTGCAAATGGATGTTGCGCTTGAGAGACTTCCTGGACTCTAGCCGCAGATTGATCAGGGTATTGAGGTTGATGTTGCACAAATCGCTGATTTCCTGCCATCAGCTTTTGTAGTACAGTATCGGCATCGAGGGACTCAGAGGTAGCTAGGGTAGCAGCTTGAGCTTGTTCGCTGTGCCAAAGTAAATCCCCGCCAGTTACCATCATCCCCAATGCTCCTGTGACCCCCAACTTCAAAAAGTCACGACGTTCTCTAAAATGCTTCATCAGATTGATTAACCTCTTACAGAGATGCTACACATTTGACAGAGCGAATCTCCATGACATCTGAGATGTAACAGGTTCCCCCAAATTTGTTGAGCAGTGGTCTAATATTTTCGACTACAGGCTTGATTTCCTCTGGCATACAAAAGGCGATGATGTAAACATTATCGAGCATTGTCATGTCTAAATCTTCTGTTGTACCTCGTAATCCTTTCCCGGCCACATTACGAATCACAATATGATTATGTACACTTGATTTGTCTAAAACATCTAAAATTTTGCCAAGCTCAAAGGAGTTGGCAATCACTTCTATCTTTTTAACTAGGTGCATATTATTACCTCCAGAACAGGTTGATTCCGTAGAGATATAACGGAATTCCCACGATAATATTGAATGGGAAAGTCACTGCCAGAGCGGTAGAAACGTACAGACTAGGGTTTGCTTCGGGGACAGTCATTCGCATGGCAGCAGGGACGGCAATATAAGAAGCACTGGCACATAGCACAGCAAATAAGAGTGAATCTCCCTGATGCATACCGATGAATTTGGCAATCAGCAGCCCCAGACTGGCATTGACTATTGGAATTAGTATGGCAAATGAAATCAGAAAAAATCCGGTTTTTTGCAAGTCTTTAATTCTTTTGGCAGCAATTATTCCCATATCAAGCAAAAAGAAGGTGAGAACACCATAAAATAAGCCTTGAGTAAAAGGTTCTAATACCTGCCAACCATGTTCTCCTGTTAAAACACCAATCAAAAGACTACCAACTAAGAGAAAAACGGAACTATTGAGAAATGCCTCTTGTAAGACTTCCGTCCAAGATAAGTCCCGCTTGCCATCGGTAGTAAATATGTTCACCAGGAGAAGACCAACAATAATTGCTGGAGATTCCATCAGGGCCAGAGCTGCGACCATATAACCATCATAATCAATGCCCAGCTCACTGAGAAAGGCACTAGCAGTAATAAAGGTGACAGCACTAATAGAGCCGTAGGTGGCTGCGATCGCAGCTGCATCGTAAGTATCAAGTTTCAGTCTCAGGATAAAAAAGGAATAAACTGGCACAAAACAAGCCATCAACATCGCTGCCAATAGTGTTAGCACTACTTCCTGAGTGATACCGCTTTTGATCAGTTCCACCCCCCCTTTAAAGCCAATCGCCAACAGCAGATACAGCGAAAAGAGTTTGGGAATTGGTGCCGGAATTTCTAGATCAGACTTGACAAAAACAGCAATCATCCCTAAAAAGAAAAACAAGATTGGCGGATTCAGGATATTAAAAACAATTAAGTTGGCATCCATTATCACCCTCCTGATACTGATGAAACTTGCAATTAATCAAATTTTTCATTTGAAAAAATTTAACCGTTGACTCATCATGTATCGTGTCTTGTTACCCCATGTCAATTGTGTGCTAGTTGAAACTGAGTAACTTGGTAATTATTTTTTGTTATAAAATATACTTTGCTTTGAGTAACAGGGGTGGGGAGTAGGGAGTGGGGAGCAGGGG
>NZ_CAWUDM010000063.1:0-36534 GCF_963920855.1 Nostoc sp. CCY0012
GGTTACCGCCACTACCACCAGCAAAGGGATTACCACTACCACCAGCAAAGGGGTTCTCTCCACCTGCGAAGGGGTTACCGCCACTACCACCAGTCAAAGAATCACCGCTACCACCGGCAAAGGGGTTACCGCCACCACCAGTCAAGGAATCGCCGTTAGTAGCCCAAGGGTTGACACCACCAGTTAATGGGCTGCCAGGAGCATTTGGGTTGCCAAAGCCAGTAAAGGGATTACCTCCAGAGGGAGCGCTACCTCCATTTTGGGGGCCACCAGCCAAGGGGTTATCGCCACCAGCACCACCACCAGTGGATCTGAGAAAACCCTGGATTATTGTCTCTTCACTGACACCTGGAATATTAAACAAAGCACCAAAGGGTGATTGTCGAAGTAGTTCTCCTGGAGAGGAGTTGCTGTTACCACCATTAGTTGAATCTGCCATGAAAATTAATTCTCCTCTTGTTCAGATAAATATCTCGATAGTGCTGGAACATTAAATAGAGAAAATTTAACCAGCTTTCTGATTCTTTTTTGTTGCTAATTCTCTAGCTAGTTATGAGATTTTTGAGATTAATCGATGCATATCAATGAACATCTTAATTATTGGTTTAATAACAAGACATTCATTATTTTTTGCTCATCTTACATTCAACTCTAGAAAGCTTTGACTATAATTGTAATGAATAATCTTTAGGTTTTAATGATAATATTTTAGGGATTTTATTAATTATCTAGGTAGCTTTAAATGTAAAATTGAATACTTGTTTTTGTTGAATTTTAGAGTATTTTTAGCGCATGACAACAGTACTTTATTACATCAGCTTTTTGATGGTCTATGCACACCCTATGTGTATTTCAAAAAGCAGATGAAAGTCCTATGTCATGCGCCAATTATTTATCTGGAGGTTGCATTCAAACTTGAAAAAAACATTGGATATTCAATAAAGATGTTTGCTACACAAAATTTACTTTTGAATGCAACTGATACTGATTCTCTATGAGGATGCACTTAATATTAAAAAGTACAAATTTATAGAGAATAGGTATGAGCAGAACTAAACAGAAGTTACCAATGTAGGTATAGACCAACGATTAACTACTTTGCCTAGAACTGACATTTCTTGAGCCAAGCGGTCAAATTTTTCAGGAGTTAACGATTGTGGCCCATCAGATAATGCTCTAGCGGGATTTGGGTGAACCTCGATCATCAAAGCATCTGTACCAGCTGCGATCGCAGCTAAAGCCATAGATGGAACATACTCAGATCTACCAGTACCGTGACTAGGATCAATCATGATTGGTAGATGTGTGAGCGATCGCAATACTGGCAGTACTGATAAATCCAAGGTATTACGAGCATATTTACCATCAAATGTCCTAATTCCTCGCTCACAAAAAATCACATTGGGATTCCCTGATGCCAAGATATATTCTGCGGCCATCAACCACTCGTCAATTGTGGCTGACATTCCGCGTTTGAGTAGTACAGGTTTCTCTTGAGCGCCTACTTTTTTCAGCAACGAGAAGTTGTGCATATTCCGCGCGCCGATTTGGATGATATCAGCTACTTTCGCTACGGCTGGTAAATCGGCAGCATCCATCAGTTCTGTAATGATGCCTAAACCAGTAGCTTGACGCGCTGCTGCTAATAAATCTAGGGCGCTTTCACCATAGCCTTGAAATGCATAAGGTGAAGTCCGGGGTTTGTAAGCTCCTCCACGCAGAAATTTTGCACCGGCTGCTTTAACCCGCTTTGCTGTCTCCACAATCATGGCTTCGTTTTCCACCGAACAAGGCCCAGCTACCACCACCACAGGATGATGTTCTCCGAAATAAACACGACCATTGGGTGTGGGTACAACAACTTCGCTGGCTTCTCCATGTCGAAATTCTCGACTCACCCGCTTGAAAGGTTTTTCTACTCGCAATACTTGCTCAATCCAAGGGCTGAACTCCTGGATTTGCATTTTATCGATGGTGGTAGTATCACCAATTAATCCCAGAATAACTTTACGCGCACCAACACTTTTTTCTACTGTGACTCCCCAGGTGTCTTGCAAATCTTCACTAATGCGAGTGATTTCGTCAGTGGGTGTTCCGTTTTTAAGTACTACAATCATTTGTTTTCCTTTCTATATTATTAATTGGGCGTTGCTGATTAGTGGGATGATTTGTGTTTCGCGCAAAGGTGCAAAAATATCCTTAATAGAAGTTGGTAATTATTGCAAAAATGCAGTGAGTTGTTCTAACTTTGTCCAAGCAGCACCGCTGCGTAGCACTTCTTTAGCAACGACAATCCCGTTAACACAGCCTTCTAAAATATCTGTGTTTCCATCAATAGCCTCACCAACTTGCAGAGCTAAAGCTGTATTTAAAGCCACTACATCTTGCTGGGCTTGAGTGCCTTTGCCTTGTAAAACTGCCTTTAATATTTCTGCATTTTCTTGGACATCTCCACCCCGTATAGCTGTGGTTGGTGCAGGACTTAAACCCAGTTCTTGAGGATTTAGTGTTAAGCAATTTACTTTTTGCTCTTGGAGTACAGCTAAGTAAGTCACATCCGCCAACCCAGCCTCATCTAACCGTTCTCGTCCGTGGAGGGCGATCGCTTGACGACATCCCAATTGTGATAAAGCTTGAGCGATCGCTTCTAATAAAAGCGGGTCGTTCACACCTATAATCTGTCCTGTTGGACGCATGGGATTGACTAACGGCCCCAACAGGTTAAAAATAGTCCGCACCTTCAAAGTTTTCCGCATAGTAGCAACTGCTTTTAGTGCTGGATGCCAACCTGGAGCAAACAAAAAGGTAATCCCAACTTCTGCAACAGCCGCCTGAACTTTCTCAGGACTGGCGTTAAGATTTATCCCCAAGGCTTCCAACACATCAGCAGAACCAGCCTTACTAGATGCAGAACGATTGCCATGTTTAGCAACTTTCACCCCGGCTGCGGCGGCGACAAAGGCCACAGCAGTAGAGATATTAAAAGTTGAAGCTCCATCTCCACCAGTTCCACAGGTGTCTATGAGGGGGGTGGTGAGTAGGGAGTTGGGAGTGGGGGAAGAAGATTGTGATTGTAAGACACTAGCCATCCCAACCAATTCTTCTGCGGATATGCCTTTGGCTTGAAATGCCGCTAAAATCGCCCCTGAGATGACGGGGGGAATGGCATCTGTGAGCCAACCTTGCATGAGATCCGCCGCTTGGGAAATAGAGAGCGATCGCCGCTCAAGCAACTGTTGCAATAAAGCTGACCAGTTGTAGGAGTCTAAAGACAGGGGAATATTGTGAGGTAAAGCTTGAGTGGCTATCATTGGAGTAATTTGGCTACAGTTTGCACATCCTTGTCGCCTCTGCCAGAGCAGTTGATGACAATGCGAGGATTACCATCTAATTGAGGACAGAGAGTTTCTAAATAGGCGATCGCATGAGCAGTTTCTAAAGCGGGAATAATTCCCTCTAGTTGCGAAAGCCTCTGAAATGCTGCTAATGCTTGTTTATCAGTGACGCTGTAATATTCAGCACGACCCAGATCCTTTAAATAGCTATGTTCTGGCCCAACGCCAGGATAATCTAGCCCGGCACTAATGGAATGTGCTTCAATTATTTGACCATCGTCATCTTGTAGTAAATAGCTCATAGCACCGTGCAGTACGCCAACTTTGCCTCGCGTTAGAGTCGCTGCGTGTTTTTCTGTATCTACACCTTCGCCTGCTGCTTCCACTCCCACTAGACGCACAGAAGGTTCATTCATAAACTCATGAAACAATCCAATGGCATTGGAACCACCACCCACACAAGCCAGCAGAATATCTGGTAATCCTCCCCATTTATCCTGACACTGGACGCGAGTTTCTTTACCAATAACTGCGTGAAAATCACGTACTATCATCGGGTAGGGATGAGGCCCAGCAACCGAACCCAAGATGTAATGAGTTGTTTCTACGTTTGTCACCCAATCCCGAATCGCTTCGGAAGTTGCATCCTTAAGAGTGCCAGTACCTGCCTCAACCGGACGAACTTCCGCCCCCATGAGCTTCATGCGAAACACATTTAGGGCTTGGCGTTCCATATCGTGGATACCCATGTAAATCACACATGACAAACCGAACCGCGCACACGCAGTAGCAGTTGCCACACCATGCTGTCCAGCACCAGTTTCTGCAATAATGCGCTGTTTACCCATGCGTTTGGCTAACAAAGCCTGAGCTAAAGCATTGTTAATTTTGTGAGCGCCGGTATGATTTAAGTCTTCCCGTTTTAAGTAAATTTGCGCTCCTGTGCCATCAGGTCTAGCGTAGTGTGTAGTGAGGCGTTCCGCAAAATATAAGGGGTTGGGTCGTCCTACATAATCCCGCAGTAAGTTTTGCAATTCGGTTTGAAAGCTCGCATCATTGTGATATTGATGAAATGCGGCTTCTAATTCGCTTAATGCGGGCATTAATGTTTCAGGAACATACTTCCCACCGAATTTGCCAAACCTGCCTAAAGAATCAGGTTGCACAATTGTATTTTTGATGTCTGATATACTTACCACGGTTTAAAACCTCTGAGATTCAAGTATTTTCTGTAAAAGTCTAAAAGTCGATATTTCCTTTGTGTCTTTTGCGATATGCGCTGCGCGCACGCTACTTTTAATCAAACTGCACACAGAAGATATTAATAAATTTGTTTCGCGCAAAGGCGCAAAGGCGCGAAGGAAAAGAAAGGTAATTGTGGGTGGTTTTTCTCCCCTGCTCCTGTCCACTGAGCGTAGCCGAAGTGCTGCCCCCCTGGTTTTTCACTTGGCACTAACTTGTTGCAGAGATACGGGACTAATTGCTGCTTTCAATTCTCGACAAAATTTTTCTATGGATTGTAGTCCTTCGGTTGGGCTACCTTCAGCTAACCTTTGCACAAAAGCACTACCAACAATTACTGCATCTGCACCCCATTCTCTTACTTGACGTGCTTGTTCTGGTGCTGAGATGCCAAAGCCAACGCCAATGGGTTTATCGGTAACACTGCGTAAATCGGTGAGTAAATGTGGCACTCGGTCTTGGAGTTGGGAGCGGATACCAGTTACACCAGTTACACTTACAAGGTAGATAAAACCCTGAGATTGACGAGCGATCGCTTCTATCCTTTCTCTAGAACTGGTAGGGGCTACAAGCAAAATTACTTCAATTTCAAAGGAAGCGGCAGCTTGTATTAATTCTTCTGATTCTTCTAAGGGTAAGTCTGGGACTACTAACCCTTGCACCCCAGCAACAGCAATTTCTGCTAAGAACGATTTAATCCCCCGGCGCAAAATGGGATTGTAGTAAGTGAATAAAATGATTGGTGCTTTGAGGCTAGGGCTAACATCTTGCAACATTTCTAGCACTTGCTCTAATTTGATGCCTTTTTGCAACGCGCGAGTTGCGGCTGCTTGAATCACAGGCCCATCGGCTAAGGGGTCGGAGTAGGGAACGCCTAACTCGATGAAGTCAGCACCATTACGATCTAAGATGCGTAAAGCTTCTGCTGTAGTTTCTAGGTCAGGATCACCAGCTGTGATGAAAGGAATCAAAGCACACTGTTGGCGATTGCGTAAAGTCTGAAAGGAATGAGAAATAGCAGCCATCCTGATAATTCACCTCAAAAAATGGTTTCTATACAACTTCAATCACGATTTTGCCGCGGACATCTTCACCACGTGATTCAAGTTTTTTATGAGCTTCTGCGACTTGATTTAATGGAAAAGTCATCCCCACCACGGGTTTGATTTGACCCCGTTCAATGAGGTTTCTTAAAGCATCAAGCTTGGGACGGGTGTGATCTAAATGTACGAAGTGGATAGTAATATTCTTGAAAATGGCGGCGTTGAGATCACCGTCAACACCTGTGACAGTTACAACACGACCATCGGCTTTTGTCACTACCAAACTTTGAGCTAGAATTTCGCCCCCAACGGTAGTTAAAGTTACATCAACTCCTTTCCCGTTTGTTTCCTGCTGAATGATTTCAATAAAGTTTTCGTTGCGGTAATCTATTACTCTGTCTGCACCAAGAGACTTGACAAACTCGGCATCATAACTGCCGCAGGTTGTGTAAACATAAGCACCAGCGGCTTTAGCGATTTGGATGGCAAATGTACCAACACCACCGCCACCACCATGAATTAGTACTGTTTCACCAACTTGGATATTTGCTCTGGTGATGAGTGCAGCCCAGGCTGTACCACCGGCAATAGGTACGCTAGCAGCTTCTAAATGATTGATATTTCTAGGCTTTCTAGCCACAATTGATTCATCAGCAACATGGTACTCAGCATTCGCACCATCACCACTCATGAGTTCAATGGCGTAATAAACTTCGTCGCCGACTTGAAAGTCTTGGACGTTTTCACCAATTGCCTCAACGACACCGGAAACGTCATAACCTAAAATTGCGGGGAGTTTAACTCTAGGGCCGAAAAAGCCTTGACGCATTCCGCAGTCGGCGGGATTTAAGGAAGTTGCATAAACTTTGACTAAAACTTGGTTTTGCTTTGGTATGGGTTTATTGACATCCCGTTGTGCAAATACTTCTGGACTGCCAAAGTTTGTGATCACGATCGCTTTCATAGGCTCAAGATATTACGTACAGCTTCTTCTATATTGCTTTGTTTTATTAAAGACTCTCCTACTAAAACTGCACGCGCACCAGCATCAGCTACAAAGGATAAATCAGCAGGTGTATACAATCCAGATTCACTAACAACGGTAAGATCCAAGTTTTTGATTCTTTGCCGACGCTGTGTTAAAAGTTGCTGTGTGGTTAGTAAATCTACTGTAAAATTCTCTAGATTACGGTTGTTAATTCCCACTAAACGCAGGTCTTCCAACTTTAGGACTCGATCTAGTTCGCTCAAGGTATGGACTTCTACCAGGGCGTTCATTCCCAAATCGTGAATTAAATGTAAAAATTCTTGGAGTTCTGTATCTGATAGGATGGCAGCAATTAATAAGACAGCATCTGCACCTACTGTACGTGCTAAATAAATTTGGTAGGGGTCAATGATGAACTCTTTACACAGTAAAGGTAATTTTACAGCAGAACGCACAGCCCGCAGATTAGCAAAACTACCTTGAAAGAACTTTTCATCAGTCAGTACTGATAGACAAGCCGCACCACCTCGTTCATATGCTTGGGCGATCGCTACTGGGTCAAAGTCAGCCCGAATAATTCCGCGACTGGGTGATGCTTTTTTTACTTCGGCAATTAAGCTGGGTTGACTGAGATTTTGTTGTAACGCAGTCAAGAAGTTTCGCACAGGCCGCGCAGCCGTTAACTGTTGTTGCAAAGATGCTAAAGATATTTCTTGTTGCATTTGTACAACTTCTGACTTTTTATGCCACACAATTTCTTCGAGAATGTGGCCATGAATGGCAACTGGATGATTCATAAAATTGCTCATCTAATAACTAATGACTCTTTGGTTTGCGTATATGCACTTACCAAGTTTTTAATCATTGCCAAACCGATTTCTCCGGTGAGAGTCATGATTGATTCTGGATGAAACTGAACCGCAGCAATGGGAAGTGTCTGATGTTCTATAGCCATAATTACGTTGTCATCAGAAATCGCCGTGACTTTAAGTTCTTTTGGTAATTGTTGCGGTAGGGCAAATAATGAATGATATCTACCGACGGCGAAGGATTCTGGTAAGTTTTTGAATAAAACGGCATCTGCATCAGTAACGAAAATCCGCGAGGATTTACCATGTTGGGGATAATTGAGAACTCCTAGTTCTCCACCAAAGGCTTCTACAATCCCTTGCAGTCCCAGACACACACCGAATATGGGAATTTGACGACGCATACAGGCGGCGACAGTCTGGGGAACTTGAAAATCATTTGGTCTACCAGGGCCAGGAGACAACACAACTAAATCCGGTTTTTCTGTATCTAATAGTGATTCAGGGAAGCCGTGACGTAGTGTGGTGACAGTTGCACCAGTTTGACGGATGTAATTGGCAAGGGTATGCACAAATGAGTCTTCATGATCTATAAGTAAGACGCGTTTACCAGATGCAACGTCTGGGACACATTTGCTTGATATCAGGGAATTGCAATCTTCAGTTTTTTCGTTTTGCTGCGCTCGACGAATTGTTTCAAATAAGGCTGCTGCTTTAGTAATTGTCTCTTGTTCTTCTGCGTGGGGGATGGAGTCATACAGAACAGTAGCACCAACTCGCACTTCTGCGATCGCGTCTTTCAATCTGATTGTCCGCAGGATTAATCCTGTATTCAAATTGCCATTAAAGTTTAAATACCCAACAGCTCCACCATACCAACGGCGGGCGCTACGTTCATGCTGTTCGATAAACTCTATTGCGGCTCTTTTGGGTGCGCCGGTGACTGTAACTGCCCAAGTATGGCTAAGAAAGGCGTCTAAAGCATCAAATTCTTTTCTGAGTAAGCCTTCCACATGATCCACGGTATGGATTAAGTGGCTGTACAATTCAATTTGACGACGGCCAATGACTCGTACTGAACCAGGTTCACAAATCCGGGACTTATCATTGCGATCTACGTCAGTACACATTGTCAACTCAGCTTCATCTTTGCGTGAGTTGAGTAATTGAAGAATTTGATCGGCATCATCTAGAGCATTTTGTCCCCGGCTAATGGTGCCACTAATGGGGCAGGTTTCTACACGTCTACCTTCAACCCGCACAAACATTTCTGGAGATGCACCAATTAGGTATTCTCCGCCCAAGTTAAAAATAAATCCATAGGGACTAGGATTAATTTGCTTTAAGGTTTCAAATAGTTTGCTGGGTAGTTCTTCACAGGCTGCAAAAAAGTTTTGACTAGGAACTACCTCAAATAAATCGCCCCGACGGAAGTAATTTAGTGCCGCCTCAACTTGGTGTTTTGCATACTCGCCTCTTTGATGATCAGCGGTTTGATTCGGGACGAGATGCTGTCCTCGATAATCGACAGATTCACCTGTACGAGGCAGATTATTAGTGCTACCGTCAGCTGTTTCAAATTCATATTGAAGTCGAAATGCTTTTTGTAAATAGTAGTCAACTAGGATTAATTCATCAGGCAAATAAAGTACTAAATCGCGTTGGTCTATGGGACGTTCTAACTGCTGATTAATTGGTTCAAACTGAAAAATTAAGTCGTAACCAAAAGTACCGTATAATCCTAAATGTTCGTCTTCTTGACTAAAGAAAATATGTAGTATTTCCCGAATTACTGTAAATGCTGAAGGTTGTTTACTCCGCTCTTCTTCAGTAAATAATTCTTGTGTATGTTTTACCGAACCTAGAATAATATCATCATCTTGGATGACATTTTGCAGTTGTGGGGAAGCTGATAAGTTCTGGAAAATTAATGGTAAAAGTATCTGACCGCGATCGTTCAAAGCTGTCAGAATGAAAGTATTTTCTCTGGTTGTCAATTCTAGCGGTGGATTGACAAATCCGATTGCCCATCTTTTGTATCTTCCTGGATATTCGTAGCTGCTATTCAGCAAGCCTCCACGTTGAGAATTTAGGTGGAATAGAATATTTTCCAGGGCAGTATTCATGTTAACTTCTGTAACCGAGCGAAAGATATGTACACTGCCAAGTGTTGTGTAGGAGTGGGAATCAACAATCATGGGTAATTACTCTGAATATTTCTTAGTTCTTAGTCACAAGCTACTCATGATTAAATTCAAATTTAAACAAGTTCGATTTTTTAAAAATTTGGCAATTTCAATAAGTTTTGCCAGAAATTATGCAATTAAAAATTATTTATCATTTCTTAATTAAGTCTACTCAATTTAAAGTGGCTAATAAATGAACAATTCTTCGATAGCAGTAACAATTTATTTGGTTTTCATACTTTTATATATACGTAAATTTCAAGAATACCATTTATGATTTTTTGCCTCTTCCTATAGTTATATATTTAAGTAAGTAGGACGGCGTAAATAATTAAAGGTTTGTAGTGAGGACTTTAGTCCTCAAATAAGGGCTGAAGCCCTTACTACGAAATAAATTTTGATTCTTTGACATTGCTTAACATAGTTTGATTTTTTATCGCCGACTTACTTACAGCAGATTTCATATCAGTGAGGTACACAATGGCGGGCAAGATGCCCACCCTACAAGATTTACAATATATAAGTCCATACCTCATTTACTTGCAAAGCGCTGTATATGTAAAAAATAAAAAATCCTGGTTTTGCCAGGATACGAGAAATACTGATATTTTGGCAACCTTAAAATAGATGCCTAAGAATGAGTGAGCAAACATCATTAGCTTTTATTGATGAAGAGTCAAGCAAGTGAGTTTGTTTGGTAATCAACAACGGCCCCTCAGTCGGAGAAGGTGGAATACAACCGTGAGATCCACGTACTAAGTCAGCATCTAAAGGAATAACATCCATCAAGTAGCGAAATCCCAGCTTTTTCTTTAAAAGTTTAAGACCGATTTTGACTTGGGGAAGTTTGATTTGAGGGTCAAGAAACAGTTCTACAGGATCGTAACCTGGTTTGCGGTGGATATCTACCGTTCTGGCAAAATCGGGAGCATTTTTATCATCGAGCCAGTAATAATAAGTAAACCAGCTATCTGGTTGAGATACTGCTATTAATTCTCCTGATCTCCCATGATCCAAACCATAGGCTGGCTTTTCGACATCATCTAAAACATAGGCGACTCCCTCAATCTCTTCGAGAAGCGATCGCACTTTAGGAATATAAAATGGATCGTTGACGTAGACATGAGCAATTTGATGATCGGCAACGGCAAATGCTTTACTTGCACCAGGATCTAGCAGTTCTCGTCCTAGTTCTTCGCGTACTTTTAGTAAACCATGTTCGCGCAGCATCCGATTCAGGTGGACAGGTTGAGATACTGGGGTAATTCCGTATTCAGACAAAACGATTACCTGAACGCCACGATTTTCATAGTATTGAATCAAATCGCTACAAACCGCATCAATTTCTTGTAAGTCTTGAGCTACCTTGTTTGTATCAGGGCCATATTTTTGTAAGCAGTAGTCTAGATGTGGTAGATAGACAAGGGATAGGGTGGGATTATGGTGTTCTTCCACCCATTTGGCTGATTCTGCAATCCATTGGGTAGAACGGATTGATGTGTTGGGGCCCCAGAAATTAAACAATGGGAACTGGCCTAAATCATCTTGGAGTTGCGATCGCAATTTTCCTGGTTGTGTATAAATATCAGGAATTTTTCTCCCATCAGCAGGATACATCGGTCGGGGGGTAACGGCATAGTTCACCGATGAGTACATGTTGTACCACCAGAATAAGTTGGCGCAGGTGAAGTTGGGATCTAGTTCTTTGGCTATTTCCCACACTTTGGGTGCTTGCACAAGTTTGTTAGACTGTCGCCAAAATTTAATTTCGCACTCATCCCGAAAGTACCAACCGTTAGCAACAATTCCATGTTCGCTTGGTTGTTTACCTGTGAGATAGGTTGCTTGTACTGTGCAGGTGACAGCAGGTAATACGGGTTGTACTGATGCTATCCCGGTGGATGACCAACTCGAAAGGAAGGGTGTATGTTCACCTATGAGGCTAGGTGTTAATCCTACTATGTTGAGAACGACAGTTTTTTGCATAAATTTTCAACCCGCGTAGGCGGGTTTTGCCTGTGTAGCTGCGACTTCCAGTCGCCTAGTGCATAATAAATTTGCTAGAACCCACTCATATTCTCGTTGAATAGATGCTAGTAAATCTAATTTCATTGCTTCTGGTAATACGTCCCAGGTGTAGGTTTCAATTTCTAAATGGGTGCAACCGTTGTCATGTTGCAGCAAATCTAACACATTAGCGATGTCGTCCTGAGTGGACTGTAATAGTTGGTAATCGCGGATGAAAATTGGTACATGAAAGTGGATTCGCCACTCGCAAGCGCTTGTATGTTCCAGGTTGGGTAAGGCGGTTTCTAAATCTGAATAATGAAGCAATCTGTTATTAGGTTCGCGGGCAATTACCTGATGTAAATATGTAGATTCAGCGAAAGGACGTAATCTTTCTGCTATTAAGTGGCGTTGTTTAATATCTTCTGGTATCTTCACTTGCAACGCCGCACTGATTTGAATTTTGCCTATTTTAATTCCCGCTGCTTGAAATTGCTGGAAAACTGAGAGGGGATTTTCGTACTCCACAGCAAAATGGCAAGTATCATAACAAATACGTACGTGTTCTAATAAATGACTTTCCGCAACCTCTTGTGAAATTCCCAAATGCTTGGCTAAATAAGCGCCACCAACAGGTAATAAATGCGCCTGGAAATAATCAATGACTTCGGCAGCATTTTCAATTAATCCATCTGGTTCTGGCTCCAAATCCAGGTGCAGCAATTTTCCTTGTTCAGCCCGGATGTGTACCATTTGTGCTACTACCTTGGCTATTTGCAGGCTAGCATCATCCATAACTGATGCTTGAACAAGTTGATTGCCCTCATACCAAGGCTTATAAGATAACGGCAGCGTAGAAATACTACCCTCTACATTATGAGGCAACAATTCCGCCAAAATATGTGTTAATTGCAACGTGTAATCTAACCGTTCCTGCTTAGTCCAATCCGGTGCATAAACTTGGTCTTTCACCACCTGCCAATGAAATTGACCATAGGGAAAACCATTCAAAGTAAATACATATAAATCATGTTCTGTCAACCATAACTTAAACTCATTCAAGGCATTTCCTTGAAGTAGTTTGCTAGCGGCTACCTCTGCCAAACGTAACCCAATCCCAAAGGATTTATCTGGTGCTAATCTGGCTTTCAGGGGTGGAACATACTGCTTTAAATTGCTAAAAACCTGCTCCCATTCCTCACCAGGGTGAATATTAGAGCAATAGGTTAGGTGAAAATTATTATTAATTCCTACTTTCATCTTTTTTCTTCCTAACAAATGTAAAATAAGCGGGTAAATAATCCTCTTTATTCCCTATACTTAATGTCTTCTTACGCAAGAACTCTCCCAAACTCTTCCTTCTTTGTGTACCTTGCGCCCTTTGCGGTTTGTTCTCATTCCTCAACTAATTTTTGAACCACCAAATTACAAAGAAAAACTAGTGAACACTTACCCTAACCAACGACTGCTTATTTTCTACAAACTCGTGCAGCAACAATATTGCTTGCTTATACAAAGATAGATCAACTTCATGAACCTCAATTCCCTTACCAACACCTTGCAGCAAAGTCAAAGTCAATTCTCCACCCAAATGTTCGCGGAACTCAGTCAAACCCCGAAATAAACAACGAGAATCTTCCAATTCCGGCACATACAACGTGAAACCTAAAGCTGATAGAGTATGCAGTATCTTTTGCCAATCCTTCTTACCAAGCAACCCTAAAAGATAAGAATAGGTGCAATCTAAAGCAATACCAATGGCTACTGCTTCTCCATGACGCAAATTGTAGTCCGTCAAATGCTCTAATTTATGCGCCGCCCAATGTCCAAAATCCAGAGGACGAGATGAACCCATTTCAAAAGGATCACCACTGTTGGCAATGTGTTCTAGGTGTAATTGGGCGCAACGATAAATTAACTGTTGCATAGCGTCCATGTCTCGACGGACAAGGGCTGCACTGCGAGAGTTGATAAACTCAAAGAAATTAGCATCCTTAATCAGCGCTACCTTGAGAGCCTCAGCGATACCAGAACGCCAATCACGATCGCCTAAGGTTTTCAAGAAGCTAGAGTCATTAATCACCGCATAAGGTGGCGCAAATGTGCCGAGAAAGTTCTTTTTACCAAAGGCGTTGATACCGTTTTTTACTCCTACACCTGAATCATTTTGTGCTAACACAGTCGTGGGAATCCGAATCAGGCGAATCCCCCGGTGAGCAGTTGCGGCTGCATATCCGACTAAATCCAACACTGCACCACCGCCAATAGCCAATATGTAGGAGTGGCGACACAATCGCGCTGTATCAATCACTTGATGAATCTGCTCTACCAACTGGGGATTATTTTTAGCAGCTTCTCCACCCGGAACAATCATCGGTTCAAGGGCGAGTGTTAATACTTCCCCATAAAACTGGGTATACGCCGTTAATTGCTTAACCAACCCAGGAAAAAACTCTAATAACCCTGCATCAACAATCGCTACAACTTTCTTCGGTTTTGTCTCCTCATCAGCTGCAATTACTTGGGCTAATGTAGGATTTTTCAACTCAAACAAATTATTGGTGAAATAAATTTCATAGTTGAAACTAACCGCAACACTTTGGCGAATTGGTTGCAGATTAAATGTACTTGTTTTCTTGATATCCATTACCATATTTTTGCTGATATATCCATAAGTGCGGCACGATTTAAAGCCTGAAGGAACACCTCTACCGAGTGAGAACCATCTACCTTGACTTTGTTATTGATCATGAAGAACGGCACACTGGTGATACCTTTCAACTGAGCAGACTTTGATGCAGTCACAATTGCCTCTAAAGCGGTATCATCTAGCAACTGCGATCGCACCTCAGTTGCATCCATTTGGTAACTTGTACCAATATCAACCAAAACATCAATATCACCAATATTCAAACCGTCTTCAAAGTAAGCCTGATAAACCGCTTCTACAACATAATTTCTGATATTTGCTGGTGCAATTTCAATCAGTCGGTGAGAAAGCTTAGTATTCACAGCTAAACGAACTTTATCAAAATCTAGCTTAACTCCAGCAGCCTCACCTTGGCGTTGCGTATAATCAAACAATTTCTGGATTTGTTCTGCTGAAATGCCCTTTCTTTTTTGCATAAAGCTACGAAGTTTGTAACCAGAATTAGGAACACTATCATCTAATAAAAAAGGATGCCAGCGAATATCCACCGCCTGTTCTGTAAATTGTGCCAGTGCATCAAACAGATGCTTTTTCCCAATTCGGCACCAGGGACAAACTGTATCGTGAAAAATGTCTATAAGCATAATAATTATTTTTGAACTACTGAGGATATTTTTGAAAATTGTATTTATATAGATTATGTTTAAAAAGTGCTTGACTGTGATTTTAGGCACTCGTTTATCCCCCCTAGCCCCCCTTGAAAAGGGGGGGATTAGAAAAAGAACACTTGATTTCTTCTTCCCAAAAACCTTGATTACTTTCAAACTCTTGAATTAATGCATCTCGGTCTTTGCTTACTACAAGCTTTGCCAAGCGGCTATATGTATTAGCCAAAGAACTAATTGCCTGACATCTCTCCTCTGTAGCCAACATAATGTCAACGCATAAATTAGGATTCTGGGAAAATAACCGTTTTACAATGTCAATTTCTTGACGATAATTTGGGGTAGAAATTGTTAAACTGCGTTCTATATCAATATTGGACTGAGACAAAAACACACCTAAACTAAATCTTAAAAAATGCTGGGTTGCTTGAATAATTACCATCATTTGGTCATGTTCTTCAGGCGAACAAGTAATTATTTCCCCACCCTGACCTTTAATCAAGTCTAATAACCATGCAAAAGAGTCATCATCCCGACCTGGACATACCACAATTTTTTGTTCTAAGAACGATGTAATATTAGGCCCAAACATAGGATGTAATCCCATTACAGGGCCGCAATGGTATTTCAGCATTGCCTGAGTCGGCTGAGTCTTAATACTTGTAATGTCACACAAAGCTGTAGTTGGAGATAGATATTTAGCTGCGCGCTGAATAACATCAACTGTATAGGCAATTGGCACACTGACTAATACTAATTCTGCCTGATTTAATAATTGGTCTGCATACTCCCAATCTTCGTGTTCGAGAATATTAACATTGTGGCCTACCGCTACAAACTGCTCTTTAAAGAATCTTCCCATCCTGCCATGTCCACCGATGATTGTAATTTGTCGGGGTCTAGGATGATTTACCGATGTAGATTCAGGGGTAATAGTGGCATGACAACTATTTACCAAACCTGCCCAAACAGATTCAGGAATACCAACTTGAGCAAGTAGGGGAGCCACATCAGCCAGTTGTTCTTCTAAAGAAAGACATTTTGATGCTGCTAGTAATGATAGGCGATCGCTCAATAAGGCGATCAGGTTTTGGTCGGTTTGTTTCAGCTTTTCTGGGATCATAAACCTAATATCATTTCCCAAAAGATTGTTCAGTCAAAAATTAAAATTTCTATGCTTTAAGTCACAGCAAACATTTGCGCCAATGCCGTTGAAATCGGCAATAAGCTCAGGACTATTAATCCGTAGGGCAAACCTGCAAAACCCGCAGCAACTGTAGCATCTAAAACAATTAGTGATAGTATCCCAGCCTTGACTGCAATGCGAATTTGCTCTGGAGACGGTTCACGTACAGCTTTAATAAAAGGAAGTAACACCCGGATAGCGAACAAAATTAAAAATGCTAATGCTGCGAGAACTTGATAGTTTTGTAATAACCCCAGCCCTAAAAGTCCGCCAATCACCGTGGAAATTAGCAACAGTGCTACTACCGCAGTACTCAGCTTGGCTCCATGCACTTCACCGCGACTTAAAACAGTGATTCCCGCAATGTAAACTATGGGAATTAAAGCCAAAAACCAGTACTCACCTGTCATTGCTGGTAAGACACTCACACCCAGCAATAAATTACCTCCCCGGCAAATTCCCATATTGATGGGGCCGAGAAGAGAATGGTGCTTCCCGAAAGCATCGTAAAATAGGGCAACCAAGGCGATACCCATAGCCAAACTAGCACTCAACCATGAGACTTGAGCCGCCGCCGCTACTCCTAAACTTAAAAGCAAGCTACCTAGTAAAATTGCTCCTTTCCGAGTCGCCCTACCACTGGGAATCGGTCGCTCTGGGCGCTCTTGAGCATCTAATTCGGCATCAAATACATCATTAAATACCACACCTCCACCATACAACCCAGTGGTTGCTAGCAGTAACCATGCCAGTGAGCCAATTGCTACATTATTATTAAAAATGCTCCCTGAAGCCGCGAATCCAGCGAGAATATCTGCCCATGCGGTGACAATGTTAGCAGGTCGCATTAATTGCAGATATGCCCATAAACGATAGGAAGTTAATGTTGCAGTATTCATAAATATTACTCAATTAGGGCATATTCACGGCTTGGCTCTATCAGTGGTTGTTGTCCCCGGAGTACAGAATTATCATTGAACATCTGTCGTTGATCGATGGGGGTGGAATTGAGCCAGTCTGACTCTTGCATTTGACCACTTTGGCTATAAGCTACAAGAGCATTTCGATAACAGACTGCTTGCACAGCCGCTGGAGAAATTCCTCGTTCTAGCATTAGTTGGGCAGTTTTAGGCACAGCCAGGGGATCACTCACACCCCAATCAGCACTACTGTCTACAATGATGTTATTACTTCCATATTGGCGGACAATTTCTACCATGCGCGCATTCCCCATTTTGGTATTGGGATAAATTGTAAATGCTGCCCAAAATCCCCGGTCTAAAACTTCCTCTACTGTTTCTTCGTTGTTATGATCCATAATCACCCGTGATGGATCTAAGCCATGCTCAATGCAGACATCCATACTACGACTTGTACCTGCTTTTTTGTCGCGGTGGGGTGTATGAATCATCACTAGCATATCCAGTTCTTTGGCTAATTCTAGCTGGAGACGAAAGTATTTATCTTCGGCTGGGGTCATGTCGTCGTAGCCAATTTCACCAATGGCAACTACACCCTCTTTACACGCATACAAAGGTAAAAGTTCCATTACTTGCTCGGCTAAGGCTTCGTTATTGGCTTCCTTTGAGTTCAGCCCCATTGTGCAGTAATGTTTAATCCCAAATTGAGCAGCCCGAAACCGTTCCCATCCTACGAGACTACTAAAGTAATCTTGGAAGGAGCCAATATTGGTGCGGGGTTGTCCTAACCAAAATGCAGGTTCAATGACTGCGACAATTCCCGACTGCCGCATTTTTTGGTAATCGTCGGTGGTGCGAGAACTCATGTGAATATGGGGATCAATAAATCTCATTATTTCTACCTTTAAAGTTGTGGACTCAGGCTTTTCCAGGTCAAAGACTTTGTATCTATAAATTTCTGTAAGTTAGGGTAACTAGCCAGAAGAATTTGAGCTTGTGGTAGTGGACAATCAGCACAAGCAAGGGCCGCAGCGGCTTGTTGAATAGGATCAGGGTCGGCGATCGCTCGCTGCAAATCGACTAAAATACCAGCATCGGCAAATTTTCCTACCAAGCGCCAAATTCCCGCTGGGACTGAGCGATTAGCGCTCTGGCGTTCGTGGACATAATCAATTAACATCCTTGCTAGTTCGCGGTTAGCACGAAAATCAAGACCGTGAATGAAATGTAGCGGACTACCTACAAATAAAGCTTTTAACACCATTTGATTCCATGCCAAGGTATCTAAATAGTGGGCCGGATAAGGATTTCGTAAGGCAATAGCGTTAAAAACTGCTGTCATATTGCTGCGAACTCCCTCAGCAGCAAATTTTTGCAGTCTTTCTGGGTAAGGTAACAAGGGTAACGCTTGATACAGTGCTACTAATTCTCCTACGTCAGCCGTTGCAAATACTTGCTCTAGGGTATGCAAATATCTTTCTGCATTATCTTGTGGAAGAGCTAGTAAAAATAATGTCCGAGCAGCTTGATCTACACTCCAATGACTAGGAACCCAACCATTTTTCAGTGCCGAGGCTGCTTTTAAATCTTTGGGAGCGAGGTTAAGCTGATTTTTACCTATATGACGAGACACTGCGCTGAACGCTGTGAAAAAGTCTCGACTAATACCACAGCTACTAATTTCTTCCCTTTTTCGATCTAGCCAATTAACAGTTTCTGGAGTAGTTTCTTGAGCAATCCAGTGATGTAATAAGCTGGTAATACTGGTTTGCTTAAAATAAATTACATTAGACATAATTACTATTTCAATATTTTATATTCTTACCCTGACTCAATTTTGATTTTTAAAATCTAAAATCTAAAATTAAATCAGGGAAAGATTAGGCATTGCTGAATTGGAATATGAAATTCCAAAATTACCTTTCTTTTTCTTTGTAACTTTGCACCTTTGCGCGCCAGTTGCTACAAGTCGGGGAACCCGCCCAACGCACTGGCTTGCCTTTGCGTGAGACAAATTCATATCTTTATTCAGCAATGCCAAAGATTATGGTTGCAAAGTCATCAAACAGAAGTCATTTCTAGTTTCTTCTTCTGCCTATTTTTTTGCAACTTCACAACACTAGCCCCAAGACCAAATATTCCCAGTCCTAATATTGAAGCAGGCTCAGGTACTTTAGCTGCGCGCTCTACACTTAAGACTTGAATCCGACCTTGAAAGAAATCGCCTACATAAACCGTGTCATTGTTATAATGCAAACCAGCAGCCCAGTTAAATTTGCCTGGGGACAGGTCAATGGGAGTCCCATAGGGCGTGGTTCCACCCAAAGCCGGGGGTGTAGGAGGTGGTACAATTTCGCCAAAGGAATTGCGGGTTGGTTCACCAAAGGTAGTTAAGAAGTTACCATCTTTATCGAATACTTGAACCCGGCTATTTTGCGAATCTGCTACATATATATTTTCGTACTCGTCCACATCAATGCCGATTGGCTCTCTAAACTCTCCGAGTTCAGAACCAGTAGAACCAAAAGCAAAGAGAAAATCACCATTGGAGTCAAGAACTTGAACCCGACCGTTGTACTGGTCGTTAACATAAATTCTGCCAGTATTCTCGGAGATAATTAAACCTCCAGGCCCGGAAAATTCACCAGGACCACTGCCAGGACTACCAATAGTTCTAATTTGTTCGCCTTCTGAGTTATATACTTTGATAATGTCAGCACTAAAGTCAGTGACATGTAAATTACCAGCCGCATCGAAATCCATGCCCCCAGGGCCAAAGAATAATCTATCTTCTACAGCCCCACCAAATGAGCCATAGGACATTTTAAAGTTACCCTGGGCATCGAAGACGTTAATCCGGCTGTTGAAAACATCACCCACATGCAGATCACCTGTGATGGGGTTGAATCTGAGGTCTGCTGGTTCGTCGAACTCTCCAGGGCCTGAGCCTGTGCTACCAATGCCTCTCAGATAGTTACCTTGTTGATCAAATACATCTACACGGTCGATACCCCGACCATTACTCACAAAAATATTCTGGGTTGAATCCTGCACTCCTATGCCCTGGGGAACAGTAATTACCCCTGGAACACCAGGAAAATCACCATCGGTAAAGGTAGCAGGTCTACCAATGCTCGTTTCGTATTTTAAACTTAAAGCTTCAGCTTCGCCGACTACTGCCAATGTCATCAATCCAGCGCTAGCAAGTGCGATTGATAATTTTTTTACTAATGCCATCTGAGTTAAGCTCCTGAAAGGTGGGGAATGGAATGACCAACGATTAATGACTAATGCGTTTGCGCTTCGCCAAAGAAGTTGTGCCGAATGTCGCAGCCACTATAAGACCCAGGACAGTTGTTGGTTCGGGAACTCTTGCCGCCACAAAGTTAGGATTGTAGCTGAGGACTTGTCCGACACTGGGGCGATCGCCTCGGTTGGTAATATAAATAGTGCCGTCAAGGCCAACTTCTAGGGAAGTAGCAGATTCTAGTCCTTCACCAGCACTAATCAGAGTTGTGCGAGTACCATCAGGGGCTACTTGAAATAAAGAAGCCGCGAAATCATTTTGCCATGCTGGTTTATCGGCATATTGTAAAACTAACAAGTTGCCATTTTGGTCAAACTCCAAGTCACCGATTTGTGTAAAACCATCAGCGAAGACTGTGGGTATACCATCATCCCCGACTCGATAGACACGCGATCCACCTTCTGGATAAGGAAAGCCGGAAAAGTCACTCACATATCTAGCACCATCAGGCCCAATGGCTACGCCTGTAGGTACTGGTTGTAATGGAATTTCGTTGATTGGTGCATTCGGATCTACGCCTGGAGGTGGCTCTTGTCCCGGTGGAAGTTCTGGGAAAACAGCATTTTCAAATGGGCGGCTAAAAAATGGCACTACACCTGTAATGCCGCTGCCATCAAGTGCCACACTGATTAAGGTATTGGCACCTGCGTCAGCTACATAAGCTGTATCACCTTGAATAGCTAAAGCATAAGGGTTGGAGATGACATCACCCTGATCAGGATTATTAAATAGTTCAAATTGTGCTAAATCGGCAAGACTGTTGAGCGCACCTGTGTTCAAGTCAATGTTATAAAGTTGTCCGAAGGTGGAATCATTGAAAACTGTGTCGCGGTTTGTTGGGTCGCCAGCGAAGCCATAAACCAGATAAGCGTTACCTAAGGAATCAAACTTCAGGTCTTGAGGCCCAGCGCCTTCAATCCCACTACCTTGCAATGCTAGAGAAGGTAGATCCTGAAATATCCGCTCTTGTTGGCCATTTCTAATTCTCGTAATGGCAGCAGTATTACCAGAGCATAAAGAGGCAAATTGTACACTAGGGGATTGTATACATCCTCCGTCTCCGCCTATACCTGTTTCTGTGACGTAAATACTACCGTCAGGACCAACACTCACACCCCGTGCATTATCAAGGCCGTCCGCAATCACGGAAAATGTAGCTGCTTGAGCTGCTCTTGGTACAGAAATAACACCAATGCAGAGACTAGCAAGCGTTAGAGCAAATGACTTGAGTTTCATACTTTTAGAGATTAAGAGTTGATAATTTGGGGAAACTTTGATCACAAGGAATCTCTGGCCCTAAGAGCATTTAGAGTACACACTGATATGGATGGGAAACTTTTTACCTGAACGCCAGGAGCTTATTGACAAGGGGTTTGGATCTACTACTTTTTCGCAAGCAAACAAGGCCCAACACACCGAGAGTCAATGCACCTAATGCAGAATTAGGTTCAGGAACAGACTGGATATTTTCAATTCTGAGTACTTGGCCTTGGCCTGGGCGATCGCCTCGGTTGGTGATGTAAATTGCCCCATCAGCACCAAGGGTAAAAGCGCTGGGTGACTCTAATTCGTTGCCACTGAGGATGGTTGTACGAGTGCCATCAGCAGCTATTTTGATTAAAGAACCCTCTAAATTACCCTTCCAAGCTGACTCATTGGCGTACTGCAAAGCATACAAGTTACCCGCAGAATCAAATTCCAGGTCTGTTAGTTGGGTAAAGCCATCTGCATAGATTGTTAGTTGTCCATCAGCACCAACGCGATAGATTTTGGCGCCACCTTCTGGAAAGGGAAAACCAGTAAATTGACTGACGTAATAAGCACCATCGGGGCCTTTAGTAACACCAGAGGGGACGGCTTGACTGGGAAACTGCAATGATGGCGTTTCACTTGGAGAGGGAACTTGTGCAGGTTCATTGGATGGAGAACCGGAAGGAGGGAAGACTGGATTAGTTAATATATCTGGGGGAAATACTGCGATCGCTTGTAAATCGCTGCCATTAGTCTTAACACTTAGTAAGTCATTCGCACCTGCATCCACCGCCACAAGTTGATCACCATCTATGAGAAAACTTAAGGGATTGCTATTGAGATCACTGCCATCAGGATTGTTAACTAGTTCGTAGTTAGCTAGATCAGCAATACTTGTCCAGGAATTAGTCTGAAAATCAGCAGTAATAATTCTTCCTAGTTCAGTATCACCCAGGCGATCGCCAAAGGCTGGATTAGCCCCATACCCCAGCAAAATATAAGGCAGACCGGTGGCATCAAATTGGATATCACGAGGGCCGGAAGCTCCTGTACCATCTGGTAATGCTAAGGAAGAAAGTCCTGTAAGTATACGTTTAGTCTTACCATTCTCAATCTTGGTAACTGCACCGGTTGTGCCATAGCATAAAGAGTCGCCTTGACCACTAGGAGGTGGAACACAATTGCCATTTCCCCCTATTCCTGCTTCGGTAACATAAAGACTACCATCAGGGCCAAAGCTCAGACCTCCAGCATTATCCAGACCATCGGCAATTACCGAAAATGATGCAGCTTCCGCAGCGGTTGTTGCAGAAAAAGCAGCAACACAAAAACTAAAAAGAGTAATAGTAAGTTGTTTGAGTTTCATTTGTCAGATGACTAATGAGTAGCGACTAATTCTGGAGTTTTTGGGACATAACTCATTCCCTTGTCAAAAGACTGGAGGTTACCTGCTTTGGCTTCCAGCATCCGTTTGATATTCATGCTCTCAGCGCCAAAATCTTCAATTTGGAGTTTGCCATGACCAAGAGGTGCATCGGCTTTCCAGAATGTGATTCGATGTAGAATCAAACCAGACGCGTCTGGGTCACCGAAAGCATAAGAGGTGGGAATTAATAGTGCCACGGAGCGTTGATAGTATTCATAATCTGGATAGAAGTATTCTTCTTCCAGTAAGTAGTATTTACTCAGACCATGTAGTTTTACAGAAATATTGACTTTTTGGTCATATTCATCTCTAAATTCACCTGACTGACGAGTAATCTCACCAGATGGTCTGACTAAATGCGCCCATTCATCTAAATTGCGGAGGTCTGATAAATACTCAACCCCAATTTCAATTGGTGCATCAATATAGATGGTATCGGTATCGATGAAATAGCGTCCTTTTGCGGCTGTAGTCCGACCAGTTTGACGTTCTAAAATTCCTTTGAGAGAACGACATTCGGAAGTATGTACAGTGTGTATTCCCTGCATAATCATTTGAGTTTGTCGTTTGGGATCAACAAAACTCAACCAGTGAAAGTACACACCCTCTTCATCTGTTCCCGGCTCGATGTAGTCGGGAGGAAAAAGTAAAACTGGGTAAACTTGAAAATATTTCTGATACTCAAATCCG
Organism: Nostoc sp. CCY0012; assembly: GCF_963920855.1. Lineage (NCBI taxonomy): Bacteria > Bacillati > Cyanobacteriota > Cyanophyceae > Nostocales > Nostocaceae > Nostoc > Nostoc sp. CCY0012. Next base: position 23,706 of record NZ_CAWUDM010000063.1, read on the forward strand.
CAATGCCACTCAATGCCATAAAAAAGCGGATTTTCTAGTTTTTTAACGTGATAGTAGAGATTTTTGTGATATCCAGAAGCAGTTCCTAGCCAGGTGTCTTCGTCAACTTGCTCTTGCATCCGGCTAAAAAGTGTCCAATCATCCAAGTTTTTGAGACTGCACAGGTATTCAAAGGCGCTTTCTGGTGAAGTGGCGATATACGCGGATGTTGCAAAAGTATTTTTTTCCATTTATCACTCCTAACAAGTTAATAATTAACAATTAAGCAGCAATTGCTTTTGTCTTAATTTTTTTAGCATTCATGATTCGTGCTTCTGCTAATCGTTTAGAGGCTTCGTTGGTTGTAATTTGTTGTTGTTTGGCAATCTCGAAAATTGCTAGTAATGTGTCATAAATTTGCTCCACCTGCTGGAAAGCTTTTTCTTCGTCATAGCCAATCATTTCGTTATAAACATTAATTAATCCTCCAGCATTAATTACATAATCTGGACAGTAAATAATGCCTTTTTCTGTCAACATTTGGCCATGTGTTTGCTCGTTACCCAATTGATTATTGGCAGCACCAGCAATAATGGGAGCTTTCAAAAGAGGAATGGATTCACTATTGAGCATTCCACCTAAAGCACAAGGGGCAAAAATATCGACATCAAGAGAGTAAATTTCGTGCGGTTCTACAACAGTTGCACCAAACAGTCGTCTAATTTCTGCTGTTTTAGCTGGATTTACATCACTGACAAAAAGTTGCATCCCATTTTCATGCAAATGCTGGCAAAGATTTTTACCGACATTTCCTAGTCCTTGAACTGCAACTTTTAGTCCTGTGAGGTTTTTGGTTTGCAAACGAAATTCAACAGCAGCTTTAATGCCTAAAAATACTCCCATTGCTGTGATGGGTGCAGGGCCACCGGACTTTTCTGATACGCCTACTACATAGTTAGTTTCTTGACCAATGGTTCGGACGTTTTGAGGGGTAATATTAACATCTTGTCCTGTAATAAAACGCCCATTGAGACTATTAACAAAACGTCCATAGGCTCTTAAAAGGTCATCTGTTTTATGTTCAGGATTGGCAATAATCACTGCTTTACCGCCACCAGCCGGAATGTTGGCACAGGCTGCTTTGTAAGTCATACCCCGACTCAGACGCAGAGCGTCTTTTAAGGCGGCTTCTTCGTTGACATAAGGTAAGAGTCTTGTAGCCCCCATTGCTGGGCCTAAGGTTGTATCATGAATGGCAATTATTGCCTTAATATCTGGGTCTTTGCCATGACAAAAAAGAACTTGTTCATGGCCCATTTCTTTTACAGTTTCAAATAGCAGCATTTTTGTGTCCCAATGATCAAGTATGCAGAGCTTTGTCTAATTTAAAGTGGTAGAAAGAGCGCGAGTTTAGTGATGCTAATTTGGTATGAATGGGAAAATTGGGATGCTTGGTACTTTCTGGATATTTCAAACAGATGGAAATGAAACTGACTTGGCGGGATTTTTCGCTTGGTTAGATTTGACTCCTTGAGCGGCCAAACTCTTATTACGTCCGCCAGAAGGTGCAAGCCGGTCAGGGTCAATTACTACATCGATTAAAAAGGGAACAGTTGAGGCGATCGCTTGTTCTAGGGCTGCTTCAATATCTGTTTCTCTGACGACGGCGATGGCTTCGGCTCCCATTCCCCGCGCAATCATGGTGAAGTTTGTCACTGGCATTGTGGCATCAGCACCTTTTAATCCCAACACTTTCATGCCTTGATGGCACATGTTATAGCGCGCATCGTTGAGTACAATCCAAATGGCAGGAATTTTGTATTTCACGGCTGTGCTGATTTCGTTATTCATCAACATGGCCCCATCGCCAACGATGGCTACTGCTTTGCGATTTTGGGCTTGGGCTGCACCCAAAACTCCGGTGACAGCATGACCCATTGCTCCCACGCCTGTGCTAACTCGGTAACGATTTGCTTGATTAAATCGCAGGTAATGAGTTGACCAAGTAAATGAGTTCCCACACTCTGCCATGACTATGGCATCGCTACCCTCAACAATGATTTTTTGAATTGCTGCCATCAATACTTCTGGACGTACTGGATAATCTATATCTAGATCTAGGGCAACTTCTTCGCGTTCTGCATGAGGTAAAGATGAGATTTGGGGGCGGTGTACAACATCTGGTAACTGCTGTAACAGTTCCTGCAAATAGGTTTTGATGTCAGCCCGAACTGAGAAGGTTTCCGCCGATGGATATGCTACCCCTGGGACTTCTGGGTCAATATCTACATGGACAAAGCCTCTTGGGGGCACCATGGCCGGACTCCAAAAGGAAGTCGGTTCACCTAGACGGGTTCCTAAAACGAGTGTGCGTAGTGGCGGTTGCTGTTGCATATATGTAAACACACTAGCGTGACCACCCAAGCCTGAGACACCCACAAATTGGGGATGATCTTCGGGAAAGATGCCTTTAGCACGGGGTGAACAGATGACTGGTGCGCCAGTTTTTTCAGCTAGTTGGCGGATTTCCTCTGCTGCTGCACGCGCCCCAAAACCGACCCAGATAGCGAAGGGGCCAGCAGATAATAACTCTACAGATTTAGCGATCGCTTCTTTGTTGGGTGCGATGGGAGAATAGGCAATATCTAGTTGGGGCCAAGCTATATCATCAACTAAACTTGTTTGCACACCAGTGGGAATACTCAAGTGGGCTACAAATCCTCCTGGTTGGGCTAAAGCCAACGCCAGTTTGCGAAAAATTTGTGGGAGTTGCGCCGCCGATTCCAAGGTGACTGCATAGTTAAACAGCGCGCCTGAGGTAAACATTCCCCCACTGGGTAAGGTATGGCTGCTGGTTTCTTGAATTGCCCAGCGTCCACGCTGTGGTGCTGAGGTACAAGCCGACAGCAAAATTATCTTTGCACCTTCACCACGAGCTGCAAATAAACCAGTGAGGGCGTTGGTGATCCCCGGCCCGGCTGTGGTGAAAACTACTGTCGGGCGATCGCTAGCAAAGTATGCTTCAACTGCGGCAAAGGCAGCCCCGGCTTCATGGCGAAAGTTCAATACCTGAATATTGCTATTGGACAAGGCACCCCAAAGGCTGGCCATGGCCCCACCCGCAACACCAAAAGCGTAGTTTACTCCTAATGTTGCCAACATCTGAGCGATCGCATTGGCAACTGAGAGCTTTGGCGCTGTTTCATCGTATAGAAAAGGCTGCGTTTCTCTGCTCTTCTCCAAATCCTCAAACTGATGGGAATCGTCTGATGGATATTCTACGTATTTGCTCTTTGGCGGTAATTCTTTGTATGTTTCAGTAGTCACTATGGGAGATTTTGAACCAGTATAATTTTTACTCATTGCTTTCAAGTAATTCCAGAAACTTGCATCAAGGTTCGTGATTCTAAACTTCGACTGCTGAGAATATCTAATACAAACAACTCTGTTGTTTTTTACGTTTATGACCGAAATTGACAATCATAGAGATAGTCAAATTTTTGCTGATTGCCGTTTTTAACTCCAGTATTGGCAAATCATTGAGAAAAATAAAACAATCAAGGATGTGCTTCTAGTAACCAGAGTAGAGGAGATACAGACTGAATCACAATGAAAAATCTTTTGATGAGAGTGTCAATTCTTTCGCTTAAATCACCCATACAAGTTATTCCGATGTGAAAACCACAAAATTGTCAATATCTTGGTATCACTACTCAGTACTCCAGTAATTATTTTTTTTGTATTCACAAATACATCTATTTTCAATATTATCTATGTCTTTGAGTAGATATCTGAAGTAATGTCAGTAAGTGAAGTTTACTCCTGGGGATAGATGTCTACAAAAAATAAAAATATGATTAGTATATGTAATTCATGCTTCTGTCAATACGGAAGTCTGAAATTAGTAATGATGCTAAAAAGTCAAAAAATTAAAAGGTCTTAAATTAAAGTTTCCCCTAAATTTCTGGGGGACACAATGCATGGTGTGGATCAACATTGTGTTTCTATCTCCAATTTCCCCGAATATTTCAAGTAATATTGCTTATTGACAAAATTATTAATAACAAGTATCGATCAAATAAGATACGTACGTAACCCTACAAAGCTGATAAATTAACACTTTATGTGTCCTTTACGGTAGGAGTAACTGCCATCACCTTAATTTTTTAACCATAGAAGAAGACTAAAAGCTACATTGCTTCAGCTAATAATCAAATTTGTGACCAGTAAGAATGTATCTCTTATGGCGGATGACTCAGCATATTCTGATATAGTTAGATTCATGAGAAATAAAGTTAAGAAAAGTTAAGCCAATTAAGAGGAAATAAAAGCGCTTAAGTCTATTACTAGATAGCTGCGAACTTCTACTGTCATTAACTTGTTAGAGGATGAAATATTATTGACATGACATTTTTCCCTCTTCCTGGAGACAATTATGGCCCCAGACTCTCAGAAACATTCAACTGTGTTTAGCAAATGCTAAAAAACTTGAGCAGGCTGTGATTACTGGCTTGTTAACTGGTTATTAAGCTGGCATAAACAAACTAAACTATGTAAAGATAAGTAACAGATAAGATGCCTCTATTAAGGTGGTGAACAATATGGGCGCTCATTTAAGAATAGTTTCGTCCAACTCTGATTTAGTGCTAAAGCCAGAACTAGATTTGGAATTTGCTTATTTTCTGATCAACAAGTCTGTAGATGCTGCTTTCTGCTTAGGCTCAGACGCGCAGTTTCTCTATGTCAATAATGCAACTTGCTCCATGAGTGAGTATTCCCGCGAAGAATTACTATCAATGTCGCTGGGTGATGTAGATATAGACCTTCCTCTACACGATTGGTCACAGCTATGGCAATGTCTTATAAAAAAAGGCTCACAAGATGATCTCACCTTTAAATCTCGTTATAGGACAAAGGGGGGTCGAATATTTTTGGTGGAAATATCTATGACCTATGTAAACTACCAAGGAATAGAGTTTAGCTGTGCTTTTGTGCGTGAAAAGAGTGATGAAATTGTCGAATTGAGTGTACAAAAATGGATTAATGAATTACAAGACACCAAAAACCATTTTCAACAAGAAGTTTTTCAACTAAGAAGCAAAGAAGCAGAACTGAGAACATCTTTATCTCTACTGCATTCCACTCTCGAATCTACTGCTGTTGGTATTGTCGCGGTTAACTTTGAAGGAGATATTCTGAGCTTGAATCAGAAGTTTCTAGATATGTGGCAGATTCCAGATTCCCTGATTCTTTCTAAAAAATGTCCTCAATGTAAAACCTTTTTTGAGAATCAACTTAAAGACCCAGAAGCCTTTATTCGGATGATTTGGGAAGTTTCCAGCCAATCTGATTTTGAGAGTTACGACATTCTAGAATTAAAGGATGGAAGAGTTTTCGCGCACTATTCCAAACCTCATAGGCTGGGGGAAAAAATTATTGGTAGAGTCTGGAGTATCTGGGATATAACTGAATCTAAGCGGACAGAAGAAGCCCTAAAGCTGAATGTAGCTAGGTTTCGGACTTTAGCAGAAACCACAGATGCGAATACTTTTTTAATTCAAGGTTCGCGGCTTTGCTATATAAATCCTGCTGTTGAAACACTCACGGGTTACACCAAAGAAGAATTGCTAACTGGCTTTGATATTGGCCGATTAATCAAAAGCAAAAAACGCAGACAGGTACGCAACTCAACTGAAGCACTGAATTTTGAATATCAGGAAATAAATCTTTTAACGAAAAATGGCACAGAGCGTTGGTTAGCTTGTGCCGTGACCACTTTAGATGGTGTGCTAGATTTTGGCAAACAACCGGTGGAATTGATTGCAGGCATCGATATTACTGATTACAAATATGCAGAATCGGAACTGAGCCTGGCTTTAGAGCAAGCAAAACAACTTAGCGAACTGAGGGCGCGTTTTCTTTCTATGGTCTGTCATCAATTCCGGACTCCATTAAATATAGTTTCTTTTTCTAATAGCTTATTAAAAGAACAAGTAGACAAACGCACAGAAAAAAAGATTCGCCCATTATTGGATCATATTCAAACAGCTAGTGAACAGATCAGCCAAATGTTGGACGATATTTTATTGTTTGCTAAAGCAGAAGCAGCCAAAATTACCTTTGAGCCAAAACCGCTAGATGTAGTTCAGTTTTGTACTGATTTAGTTGCACAAATGCAGATGAATGTCAACCAAAATCACATCAATTTTATCACTCCAGTTTGCTCACTAACAGCCTATATGGATAAAAAATTGCTAGAGCCTGTACTAAAAAATTTACTTGAGAATGCCAGTAAATATTCTCCCGATGGCAGTGAGATTGATTTCAAACTTGCTTGTGACAATGATAATGTAATTTTCCAAGTTCAAGATAGAGGAATTGGTATTCCTGTAGCCGATCAAAAACGACTATTTGAACCATTCTATCGGGGCAGTAATATTAATAATATAGCTGGTACTGGTTTAGGTCTATCGATTCTCAAAACCCTCGTAGACTTGCATGGTGGTCAAGTCGCTGTGGAAAGCGCAGTTGGTTTAGGCACTACATTTACTGTGAGACTACCTTTATTTCAAGATAATGCTAGCTGTTCCGAGTTATGAATGTTAAATAGTTATTTTAATAATCATAACTCTGGGAAGTAGTTAATTTTTTTCTTACTTAAATGATAGGTATTTTGATCACCTTTCTCTGCCAAAATTTATAGTTGTAAAAAAATGACACGTAAAGCGTCCAAAAAAATTTTGTTCATAGAAGATGATACCGTTACCCGTGATCTTTTCCTAAAAGGACTGAAGAACAAAGGTTTCGATGTCATCGGTTCTGGAAATGGTTTTGATGGTATCCAGCAAGCACAAGAGCATTTACCCGATTTGGTAATTTGCGATGTGATGATGCCACAAATGGACGGCTATGACGTTCTCACGACGTTACGCCAAGATCCACTGACAGCAGTTATTCCTTTTATTTTTCTGACTGGTAGTAACACCAAGGCTTGTATTCGTAAAGGGATGGAGTTGGGAGCAGATGACTATCTGACTAAACCTTCGACAATTGATGAATTGCTCAGAGCGATCGCTACCCGGTTACAAAAGCAAGCTGTTCTTCAACGTTGGTGCGTTACTAAATCCCAACAAGCGCCGAATCCAGTACCCACAGGGGAAACTTTACCACCTACCTCTCCTAAATCAATTTTCCCTTGCATTCCCCGACTCCAAGAAATTTTCGACTTTATCGAAGCTAATTATCACCAAGGAATTACTTTATGTGATGTAGCCGAAGCTGTTGGTTACTCACCTGCTTACTTAACTAACCGAGTTGCGAAGCTGACAGGAGAGACTGTAAATGGCTGGATTGTCAAACGCCGGATGGCGGGGGCGCGGTTCTTACTCCAAAATGGCAACCAGACAGTGGAGTATATTGCAAAGGCGTTGGGCTATCAAAGTGTGTGCCATTTCTCGCGCCAGTTTCGTCAGCATCATGGATTACCTCCCGATACTTGGCGAAAAGCTCATCCGGTAGTTGATCCCGACACTAACCCTGGGGAGGAGCAACGCGTTCATAGTGAGTTTGTCTGCAAATAAGCTGCGGGAGGGGGGAAGAAAAGAAAATATTTTTAATTGGCAGCTAAACGCTGAAAATGCCTACTGGATAGGCATTATACGTATTTTTTTCAGGTTTTATTGGCAGTACGATCTCTTCCCATCATTCTTTGCGTTCTTCATAGTCATTAACAGACATGGGATCTAATTCCCAGCGAGCATCATCACGCTCCTCTAAAATATCGTTGGTGCGGAGAAAGGTTTTGTCGTTCATTTCCAAACCTACTGCTGCGCCTAACTCGTCAATCACATTTTGATCAGGTGTAGGCGCTGTACCACCGACAGCTTCATCTCCCACTGCGTCTTCTTGTTGCCAATTAGCATCAACATCACCACCAGTGATTTCGGGACTGGTGTGTGTATATTGGCGATTTCTTTGCCGTTGCGATCTGCTGAAAGCAGTAGCGCTTCGCTATCGCCCACCAATATTGTTTCCTGGCATCTCTTTTACACCAGTGCCGTAGGATTCGGTAATTTCCTGCGGTAAATCATCAGAGTTATTTTCTTGATTGTCAGGATTTTCCACCATAAAAATTTAACCTTATCTGCATCTTCACAATAACGTTTTTGCAGCTAAACTTTGTCTGGCTTAAGGTTGTATTACTTTAGTCATAAAACTATCTATCCCCTGAGAACGAAGATAAAACAGTTTTTACAGCCTACACTTGTAAGTGTCAATATTCATGTCGAGTAGTCGTTGAATCTATTTAGTTATGAGGTCATAAAAATATTTATTTTGCCTCAAAGCTGTTTTTAAGTTTCATCAATTATTAGATGTATTAGATGTTTAATTAATCAATAATAATTGATTTGATTAGCGGAGGTCATAAAGTGGAATATAACGAGTTTATTACACATGTACAAAGCCTGGCTCAATCAAATTCTCGTGAAGAGGCAGAAAGCGCTACCCGTGCTACTCTGGAAACCTTGAAAGAGCGTGTCCCAGGTGATGAAATACAAGATTTAGCAAGGCAATTACCACAGGAATTAGGCAATTATTTGCAAGGACGGGAGGCGGAAAATGAGCAGTCTTTCAACTTGCAAGAATTTATTATGCGAGTCAGTCAAAAGGAAAATATAGAGCCAACAACGACCGCAATTCATGTGCGGGCTGTGTTTGCTGTCTTACAAAACGCCGTTAATCCTGAGAAATTTGCGAAGTTGCACACTTATTTTTCTCATGATTATGAAGAACTCTTTACGACTGCGCCAACGAGTGAAGCGCCAGCAGTCTAAGCGGCGATTAAAAAATGAAAAAGTTTTAGCATCAGCTAGCAAGCGCCGCATTATTGTGGCTTACACGATTCAGCAATCAATTAGTAGAAATAGAGAAAATCAATGACCAATCTTAACAATCATTCTGGCAAGAAAAAAGTGGCTATCCTCATTGAAAATGGGGTTGAGGATATGGAATTTACTATTCCTTGTCATGCCTTAAAACAAGCGGGGATGGAAGTAGTTGTTCTTGGTTCCCGTCTGAATGAAAAATATAGGGGTAAACAAGGCAAAGTATCTGTGCAAGCAGATGGTACCACTACCGAAGCCATAGCATCTGAATTTGATGCGGTGGTTATTCCGGGCGGTATGGCTCCCGACACAATGCGGCGTAACCCCAACACTGTCCGCTTTGTACAAGAGGCAGTAAAACAAGGTAAATGGGTAGCTGCGGTTTGTCACGGGCCACAACTTTTAATTGAAGGCGATTTACTCAAAGGTAAAAAAGCCACAGGCTTTATTGCTATACGCAAAGATATGATCAATGCGGGAGCAAATTATCTTGATGAGCCGTTGGTGGTTGATGGTAATTTGATTACCTCCCGTGAGCCTGGAGATTTAGCAATTTTTTCCACAGCATTGTTAAGTCGTCTAGGTTACGGTGGCAAAGATGCTGCCCTTCCAGATGAAAAAGATACCACCGCCGAGTGGTGGAAACTGGCTGATGCTTGGGGTGGTTCTACCAAAGGTGACATTACTAAAGGCTTGAATACTGCTTTAAGTGGTGAGCGTTATTCATTGGAAGCCTTGGAAAAGTATGCAGAGAAAGAATCAGATACCGAAGTGCGATCGCTGTTTAGAGAGATGATTACTCACAAGCAGCGTCACATTGAAAAGCTGGAGACATATCTTGACATCCTCGGTGAAAAACCTTCTTTAGCGGCTAATATCGCTAATCAATATGCCAAGGTGAAAAGTGCCTTGACTGGTAGTGATGACATCTATCAGTTACATAGCGCCTTGGGCGATGCACAAACAGGTATTGGCGATGTTGGCAATTTGTGTGCCATGTACACGGATCCCGTAGCAACGGCTATTTTCAAAGATATTTACCAAAATCTGCGGAAATATGAACAGCAATTGGCGCAGCTATATCGGGCGCGGACTGCTACAGCTACCGAGGTGAAGGCTGCCAAACCTACTACAGGGGCGGCTACTTCTATGTAATGGGAGTAGGGAAACCCCTGCGGGGAAGTCAAAAATCAAAAATCAAAAAAGTTTAATTTTGACTTTTTTGCTCCCCGTTCCCTGTTCCCTTTTCCCTGTTCCCTCTTATTGAGAGATATTAAAAATGGCTTCAATATCTGAAAATCAGCCAAGTACAAATCCATCTGAAGCTAGCGATATGGAACGCTGGGCTTCTTTGATTGGTGGTGGGGCGATGGTGTTGACAGGTTTAAGACAAAACTCTTTACGGGGTGTACTGACAGCATTAGCTGGTGGCGGTTTGATTTATCAAGGTGTGACGAAGCACAGCACCATTGAACAAGTACAGTCAGCCATAGGTGTTAATCAGCCGATTAAAGTGGAAAAGTCTGTCACCATTAATCAACCCGCAGAGGAACTGTATCGTTTTTGGCACAACTTTGAGAATCTGCCCACATTTATGAAGCATCTCAAATCTGTGAAAGTATACAACGAAAAACGTTCTCATTGGATTGCGAATGCACCTTTGGGTAATAATGTCGAGTGGGATGCCGATATTTTAGAAGATCGGGAAAATGAGTTTATTTCTTGGGCTTCTGTAGAAGGTGCAGATATTGAAAATTCTGGTTTTGTGCGGTTTCGCCCAGCACCCGGTAATCGCGGCACGGAAGTCAAGGTAGTTCTAGAATACAATCCTCCCGGTGGAGCGTTAGCATCTGTAATTGCCAAACTTTTTGGTGAAGAACCAGAACAGCAAATTGGTGATGAATTACGCCGTTTCAAAATGTTAATGGAAGCTGGTGAAATAGCCACTACTGAAGGTCAATCAAGAGGCAAAGGTTGATTATTTCTGGGAACTAAAATATTACATCCAGAACTATCTTGCGGAGCGTCTCGCACAGAGGACTAAAGTCCTCACTACAAACTTAAAATAATATGCCAGTTGCGTAAGTCCTAACCCTATCAAAATTAATTCCACAGGGATTTGATTTGGGCTTCAGCTTTATTTACGGCGGTTAGGGTGAAACTAGGAAACAAATGCATGGGTAGAAATATCTACATTTGTGGTTACGCATCAATTACCACTAGAATCAGCACCCCACGCCTACCAGATGTTTCAACAGAAACAAGACAACTGTATCAAAGTTGTTCTCAAACCATGAAATAGCTTTTAGCTATTCACAAACTACACAATCGAGGTTTTTTATGCAGCATTTCTTCTCTCAACTCAAAAATATTGTTCTACGTCAGGTATTCATAGTTCTGCTGATAGTCACATCATTTTTCGGATTTATTAGCTACGGTAACACTATAGCCGTGGCCCAAGCTGATACTGTAACTCCAGAGGGTGTTTATTACAAAGGTACACCCGACGGTAACGCCTCCATCAGAAATGACCAACAAGTGCAGAATGCTCAAAGTGGTTTAAAAAATACAGCTGATAATATCAGAGAAAAACTCAACCTTGATGAACCAGTACCTCAAAGTACCAAGGAGTTCTTGAGAAATACCGAAAGAAGAACCGAAAAAGCAGTTAGACCATTAACAAAAACTCCAGAAGGATACTATCAAACACCTCCTCAATCTCGCTAAATAATCATCTAAGGTAAAGTTAGAAAATACATTTTTCTATCTTCTGGGATGGGCATTCTGCCCGTCCTTGATCATTAGCACAAAAAAATTAGGGATATTTTCTTAGTAGAAAGTTCCTGATTAAAAGTCTAAAGTCAAGCTCTTGACTAACGACTGTTGGTAAATTAAGGAATAAGAATTATGAAAGCTGTTTGCTGGCATGGAGCAAACGATGTCCGGGTAGAAACAGTCCCCGACCCTAAAATTCTCAACCCGCGTGATGCCATTGTCAAAATTACTTCCACAGCAATTTGTGGTTCAGATTTGCATTTATACAATGGCTATATTCCCACAATGCAAAAGGGCGATATCCTGGGGCATGAATTTATGGGGGAAGTTGTGGAATTAGGGAGTGCAGTCAAGAATGTGCAAATAGGCGATCGCGTGGTGGTTCCCTTCACAATTTCTTGCGGTTCTTGTTTCTTCTGTCAGCGTGATTTTTGGTCTTTGTGCGACAACTCCAACCCCAATGCTTGGATGGCAGAAGCACAAATGGGATATTCGCCAGCCGGTCTATTTGGCTACTCCCATATGTTAGGTGGTTATGCTGGTGGTCAAGCAGAGTATGCCAGAGTGCCTTTTGCGGATGTCGGCTTGTTCAAGATTCCCGATGGTTTAACGGACGAACAAGTATTATTTTTGACAGATATTTTCCCGACTGGCTACATGGCAGCCGAAAATTGCAATATCAAACCCGGTGATACTGTTGCCGTTTGGGGTTGTGGCCCTGTGGGACAATTTGCTATCCGCAGTGCTTATTTACTAGGTGCAGAACGCGTGATTGCGTGCGATCGCATTCCGGAACGGCTGCAAATGGCCAAAGAATACGGCAAAGCTGAAGTCCTCAACTACGAAGAAGTAGATGTAGGCGAAGCACTCAAAGAAATGACTGGTGGACGTGGCCCTGATGCTTGCATTGATGCGGTGGGTATGGAAGCACACGGTACTGATTTTATGGCTTTATACGACCAAGCAAAACAAGCAGTACGCCTAGAAACAGACCGCCCCACGGCATTACGGCAGGTAATTTTATCTTGTCGTAAAGCGGGTCATGTCTCAATTCCGGGTGTCTATGGTGGCTTTATTGATAAATTCCCAATGGGTGCGGCTATGAACAAGGGCTTAACCTTGAAAATGGGACAAACCCCTTAACGGGTGACAAGGCAGTTGAAGATGAGATGTGGCAACAATTTGAGAAA
>NZ_CAWUDM010000064.1:0-36105 GCF_963920855.1 Nostoc sp. CCY0012
CCCCTTGTCCCCTTATCCCCTTATCCCCTTATCCCCTTATCCCCTTGTCCCGACTGTAATGTCTTTGTAAAACAACAGCGATCGCTCTATCCTGATATGGGTCGTTGCTCCTAAATTAGAAGAGAGCCTTTTGCATAGGTGAAATTCACCATGAAACGAACCAGGAAGTCTTTACTGCTAGCTGTGAACTGGGTGTTGCTGTCACTGGGTACATCACTGTTGATTATCTTGACGCAACCCATAGCGCCTGTTCCCGCACAAGAACCTGCTGCGCCTGTCATTATTGAAACTACCAATACACCCGAAGCTGCACCTCCTGAAACTAGCGAGTCCAGCCAAACAGAAACCAAGACTGAAGAAGTAGAAACGCCACAGTCAGAGTCAGTGACGGAGGAACCGGAGGAAACTACACTCAGTCCCGAAGAAATTGCTCGTCAGCAAACACTCATAGAAGCAGATAAACTTTATCTGGCAGGGAATATTGCAGAAGCAGAAAAACTGTATCGACAGGTAAAGGAACCTTTTAGCAAAACGGTTACCAACCAAGAACGCAAAGCTGCAATCCTTGACCCCGCGCAACTTTCCCCAGGGGGTAAGGTATATTGGCGAGAATCAGAGGCGGGAATTGCCAACAAACTGCAAACCAGAACTATAGTACCTCTGCAATTATTGGTTGATCAGTATCCAGAATTTATCCCTGGTCATATTCGCTTTGCCGAAGTCCTCAAACAATACGATCGCTCTCAAGACGCATTAAATGTTTTAGAGCGTGCAGTTTCGCTGTATCCTAATCAACCTACACTGATTCAAGCTAAAATCAACGCTCTCACTGATGAAAAAAAATGGATGGAAGCGTCTTTGGTGGCACGTCAATTCTCTTTGCTGAATCCCAATGACCCCCAAGCACCTAAGTTCAGTAAATTAGCCGAAGAAAATCTCAACCGTTTTAAATCCCACATTCGCGCCGAGATTCGCGGTAATACCATCACAAACATCATCACAGGTGCCATCGGTTACGCTGTGACTGGTAGCCTGCTAGGCCCATTTTCTGCCCTTGACTCAACTATTATGCTGCTACAAGGGGAAGAAAAAATTGGTGAATCTGTGGCAAATCAGGCAAAAAGACAGTTGAATTTAGTAGAAGACGAAACTGTTACAGCCTACGTGAATGACATCGGGGAAAAACTTGTCAAGGCGGCGGGACGCGAAGAATTTAATTACGAATTCTTTGTCATTCCTCTAGAAGACCTCAACGCCTTTGCTTTACCTGGAGGCAAAATTTTTATTAATGCAGGTGCGATCGCTAAAACCAATTCTGAAGCAGAATTAGCCGGATTACTAGGTCATGAATTAGCCCACACAGTACTATCTCATGGCTTTCAACTAGTTACTCAAGGTAATCTGATTGCTAACGTTACCCAGTATCTACCTTTCGGCGGCACCATCGGTCAACTGTTCTCTCTCAGTTACAGCCGCGATATGGAACGTCAAGCAGATAATTTGGGGACACGCTTGATTGTTGCTAGTGGCTATGCTGCTGACGGCTTGCGTAATTTAATGGTGACATTAGAAAAACAACAAAAAAATATTATTCCTACTTGGTTATCTTCCCATCCAGGTGGTAGCGAACGAGTTAGTTATTTAGAAAATTTGATTTCTCGTGGTGGCTATAACCGCTATAGCTATGAAGGAGTTGAGCGACATCTAGAAGTACAAGCAAAAGTCAAACAGTTAATTAAAGAAAAAAAAGAAAAAGAACAAGAGCAACAAAGACAACGTTCGTGAAGAATCAAAACCACAAAATTATCCGTCACTAAAACTAGCCATTGTTTACTTGATGTTCGCTGGAGAAGAATTCATGTCCTTACAATCCCTCAAGTTTGTATTTTTGAGTAGTCTCAGCTTATCTTTGTTGCTGGGTAATTCTGCTGCTTTTGCCCAATTTGATGACTCGACTTTCGGTGATATTGTCGTCCCCACAATCCCCTCAGATGGTACATCAATACCACCAACTAACCCATCCACAGGTGTCCCCCCGTCAAGTCCTATTAACACTGCCACTCGGTTTAGCTGTCAATTCTACAATGGGCAGTACACCGTAATGTATCAGCCACAAAATATCCCTGGTCAATTCTTTCCTTGGGCAGCCCCTGCGGCCTTGGGTGGTGGTTGGAGTCCTCAAAGACGCTGTGAAGCCATTGCTAGCCGCTTGGAATTATATCGCCCTGATGGTTTACAAGAACTGCAAACGGCTGTAGAAAATAACGAAAATACTGTTTGTGTAACCACCGAGGCTAATGGCTCCTGTCGCATTGTCTTGACAGTACCCCGTGGACAAGACCCCTTTGTTGTTCGCAATAGCGTTTTTCAAAATTTGACCACAGCTGATAGTGGACAGCAAACCATCGCCGTAAATACCTATGGCGATCGCCGGGGCGGAGTCACTGAATTATACAATTTAGGCCGCTCACTTCTAGGTGGCGGCAATAATCGTCCTACTTCATCTCGCAGTGGGATTAATTTGAAACCTTATCTTTCTCCTCAAGATGGTGGTACTTTGCGCGGTAATGCAACTAGCAATAATCAACAGTCTCAACCTCAAGGCCCCGCGCGTCTGAATCCTGGTAATTTCAGATAATTAATGGTTGATTTTTTCCTTAAAAGGTGACAGACAAGGTGGCTCAAGATAAGATATGGCAATAATTTGAGAAAATAAGTGGTAAAAAAGTAGGAGAGAAATTGCCCCCAAGCTTTGCTCTCTACTGACCACTATTGGATCTATGGGATAGAATTATGCACTGATTTAGCTTTGAGATTGATAGCTTTCAAGCCTCACAAACGTCTTTATTGCCAGCGTGTCTTTCAGGCTCTATCCCTTATTCAACAAGCTGTATAGCTATATTGTCACCCGTTAAGTATTATCCCTCTTCTGTCACTTTCCGGGTATTCTAAATAAAAGAATCAAAAGAAAAAACTCTGGAAGGTAAGCAGGGCAATGGATGTAGAATTACAAATCCTAAAGCATTTGGCGAGAGACGCTCACCCAACAGTTGCGCTCGTAGATGAATATTGTGCAGAGTATAAAGACTTATTTAAAGAAGTAAGGAACTATGAGTGCTTCAAATATTTACACATGGGGATAATATCAACTATAAAACGAAAATCGTTACCAGAGATAGCAAAGGTAGTGAGCATAAATTCGGCACAGTCATTACACCATTTTTTAGCAAATTCAGATTGGTCAGTAAATAAATTAAAAGAACGAAGATTAAATAAGTTAAAGAAACAATTAGATGGTCGGGCAATTACATTAGTGATAGATGAAACAGGGGATAGAAAAAAAGGTAAAAAGACTGATTATGTAGCTAGACAATATTTAGGAAGCGTAGGGAAAGTAGATAATGGAATAGTTTCAGTCAATGCTTATGGAGTTTATGCTAATATAACTTTTCCATTGCTCGTCAAAGTATTTAAACCAAAAGGAACATTAAAGAAATCAGATAAATATAAAACTAAAATAGAGCTAGCATCAGAGATAATTACAGAATTAGTGGAATCAGGGTTCAATATTGAATTAGTATTGGCTGATAGTTTATATGGTGAAAGTAGCCAATTTATTAGAAAAATAGCTGAATATAACTTAGGATATGTGGTGTCAATTAGAAATAATCATGGAGTCTGGTTACCAGCAGGGCAAAGCGTTAGGGCAAATAAGTGGTGTAAATTTGAGAGAACATTTAGCAATCAAAAATCAGAGACAAGATATATTAGGGAAATAATTTATGGTAAAAAAAGAGCCACAACTTACTGGGAAATAACTACTGATCCAGAAACCATGCCGGAAAATTCTACCTCCTTCGTGATGACGAATCTGCAAGGTAATCTCAAGAAAATCTTAGGTGACTTATATGGATTAAGAACCTGGGTAGAATATGGGTTTCGACAGTGTAAACAGGAACTAGGCTGGACAGATTACCGTTTCACTGATTTCCAACATATTGAGAGATGGTGGGAAATTATTTTTTGTGTTTACACGATGATTAGTTTAAATTCTCCAGCCTTCTTAGGTTTAAATCAATCTTGTCAATTTGAAACTAAGACACAAGAAAATAAGGATGTTGATGTTTCTAATCATCCACAATGGAACCATGAATCTGGATGGAAGAATACTTTAAATAATCTACGTCTCATTACCCAACCACTTTTACTATTTTGGTTAATTTATCCCTGGTTAAGTATTTTCCCTAATTCACATTTATTATTGGGATTCAATCATTTAATTGCTGCAATGAATCAATTTAAACCCTCTTATGCTTCTGGATGATTTAGCTCCTGAACTACTTGCTTATCTCGGAAAGTGACAGAAGAGGGTTAATCATCAGCCCCCGCATCTAGCCCTGCTACACGATTTTCCGGCTGCCCTAAAGCAGTCAGCATCAGCACTGGTAAAGGATTTTGGTGTAGTCTGAGCTTCTGACATAACTGTAATCCCGACATTTCCGGCAGTAGCCAATCAACAATAGCAACTGTGTAGTCTGTCCACTGGCTTTCCAGGCACAGCCATGCTTCAGTGCCATCTGTCACCCAATCTACAACATATCTTTCGCTAATTAGGACTTGCTTAATTGCCAGTCCCAAATCTGCTTCATCTTCCACCAGTAAAATTCGCATCACTTCAGGGAAATCAACCACGAAGCTCTGATCTTACAAAAACTTTTGCCATTTCACCCGGATTTCATCTACCCTTTGGCAAACTATGGAGAACTTTTGTTTAACCCCGTATTTATTGTGAGGAGTGATTATGAAACCTTTTATGCTAATGAGTTCCATTCTGGCAGCCAGTTTAATTATCAGTGCGCCCACAGTTGTATTTGCTCACGTTGGGCATGGTGATGAATTTCAAGCAACGGGCGGCATTGATCGCGTGAAAGTTAATCCCCAAACTGATCAACTGTTAGGTATTGTTGTCACGCCGATCGCCTCCTCTGCGAATGGTGAATCTGCTGTGATGATTCCGGTGACGGCATTGGTTGATGCTGATGGCAAGCAGCTAGTCTTTGTGCAGTATGAAAATTTTTATGAGCCAGTGGAAGTTACCACCGGTGAGACTAAAGGCGAATTAATCGCTATTACCAAAGGATTGTCAGTTGGCGAAAAACTTGTTACCCAAGGTAGTTTGTCGCTATATGCCGAATCGCGTAAAACTCAAACCGCCGATACAGCAACCAGTCCAGCAGCGAGTGCTACTCCCAACAACCAAACCGCCGATACAGCAACCAGTCCAGTTGCAAGTGCCACTCCTAAAACAGAAGCTGAACATCAACAGGCACACAATCAGGGTACTGCTCATAGCCATAACACCACACAGCAGGCAAGTGGATTGCCGATGGGTATCTTAGCAGGAGTCGGTGGTGGAGTTGTGCTTGTGGGCGGAGCGATCGCTGTTATCGTAGGCAATCGCAAGAACAAGGGAGGCGTTTAATTGAAATGTTAAACTCCATTGTGAATCAGATTCTCAAAACCTCAATTGTCCAGCGTTGGTTTATCGTTATCTGTGCGATTTTAGTAACGGTGTGGGGAGTGTTCACTGTTACTCAGATGCCACTGGACGTGTTTCCTGAATTTGCGCCCCCCCAGGTGGATATTCACACCGAAGCGACTGGACTAGCTCCAGAGGAAGTTGAATCACAAATTACCGTGCCGATTGAAAGTGCGGTGAATGGTTTGCCGGGGGTGACTACGGTGCGTTCTTCCTCCAAAGTCGGACTGTCTATGGTGCAGGTGGTGTTTGACCAGGAAGCCGACATTTATAAAGCTCGGCAATCAGTGACAGAACGACTCCAGCAGGTGACAAATCAGTTACCTGAAGGGGTGCATCCACCGGAAATTTCACCGTTAGCATCGCCATTAGGCACAATTTTACAGTATGCCTTTACTGTGAATGGGCAGGGGGAAACCTCACTGATGGATTTGCGCCGTCTTGTGGATAGCACCCTCAGTAACCAAATTTTGTCTGTGCCGGGAGTCACCCAAGTTACTGTTTACGGTGGGGATGAACGACAGGAACAAGTGTTAGTTGATCCAGAAAAATTGCGATCGCTCAATGTTTCCCTGACCGAAGTGACTAATGCTGCCAGAGGCGCAAATTCTAACGCTCCCGGTGGCTTTTTGATTGGTGGTGGTCAAGAACTGTTAGTGCGGGGGATTGGGCAGGTAACATCAATTGCAGACTTGCAGCAATCTGTGGTGAAGGTGCAAGATGGTAAACCGATTTTGCTCAAAGATGTGGCCCAAGTACAAACGGGTGCGGCACTGAAGCGGGGGGACGCTAGTTTTAATGGTCAGCCGGCTGTGGTGATGATGATTAACAAACAGCCTGATGTCGATACCCCCACGGTGACAAAAGCAGTAGAAGCGGTGCTGCAATCTTTGCAATCAACCTTTCCCCCTGATGTGCAGGTGGCGCGGACGTTCCGGCAGTCTAACTTTATTGATACTGCCATTGCCAATGTCAGCAGTTCCCTAATTCAAGGCATCATCATCGTGTCGGTGATTATGCTGTTATTTCTGATGAATTGGCGTACTGCCGTAATTACTCTGAGTGCAATTCCTCTGTCTCTGTTGATTGGCTTAATGTTCATGAAAGCTTTTGGCTTGGGCATTAACACTATGACCTTGGGCGGTTTAGTCGTAGCCATTGGTTCAGTTGTGGATGACTCAATCGTGGACATGGAGAACTGCTATCGGGGACTGCGAACCAATCAGGCACAGGGCAACCCGAAGCATCCCTTTGAGGTGGTGTATGAAACCTCTGTACAGGTGCGGTTAGCCGTGATTTTTTCCACAGTGATTATCGTAGTCGTTTTTGCACCAATTTTTAGTTTGACGGGCGTTGAAGGCAACATTTTTGCACCGATGGGTTTTGCATATTTGCTTTCCATCTGCGCGTCTACTTTGGTGGCTATGACCCTTTCGCCTGCACTGTGTGCAATTCTGCTGGCAAACCAAACCCTACCGCAAGAAGGTACATTCATTTCCCGTTGGGCAGAACGGTTATATCGTCCATTGTTAAATCTGTCGCTGCGATCGCCTCAAATTATTCTGGGTGTAGCACTTGCAGCTTTGGTTGCTGCTTTTGCGATCGTTCCCTCCCTGGGACGGGTGTTTCTGCCGGAATTTCAGGAGAAATCATTGGTCAATTCAATGGTTTTATTTCCGGGTGTTTCCCTAGATATGACCAATCGGGCTGGGATAGCACTGTCTAGTGCGCTTAAAGATAATCCTTTATATGAGTGGGTGCAAGTACGGGCAGGACGCACGACCGGGGATGCAGATGGGGCGGGAGTGAGTATGGCTCATGTGGACGTAGAATTGAGCGATCGCGCCCTCCAAAACCGGGAAGCCAGTATTAAACAATTGCGGCAAGAGTTCAATAAACTGCCTGGTGTAGCATCTAACATTGGTGGATTTATTTCTCACCGCATGGATGAAGTGCTGTCAGGAGTCAGAAGTGCGATCGCTGTGAAAATCTTTGGCCCAGACTTAACAGAACTGCGAAAGATTGGCGAACAAGTACGAGATGTGATTCAGCCCATTGCTGGGGTTGTAGATTTGCAGCTAGAACCCCAACTACCCATTCGTCAGGTACAAATTCATTATGATCGGGCGGCAGCCGCTAACTATGGATTGAGTATGGAGCAGTTATCCAACGTGGTGGAAACTGCTTTAAATGGTCGTGTAGTATCCCAAGTAGCAGAAAATCAGCAGCTCATTGATATTTCTATCTCTTTGACGGAGAAAGCCCGCAATAGCCTAGATGCCATTCGCGCTATTCCCATCACTACCCCAACTGGGCAAACTATCCAACTGGGTGCGGTTGCGAAAGTAGAGTACGGGATGGGAGCGAATGTTGTAAATCGGGAAGATGTATCACGGCTGATAGTTGTTTCGGCAAACGTGGCCGAGCGCGATTTGGGCAGTGTCGTTGGCGATATTCAGTCCCAAATTCAACAGAAAATCAAACTCCCTAATGGCTACTTCATCCAGTACGGTGGACAGTTTGAATCGGAGCAGCGTGCTACTAATAATCTACTGGTGTTTAGTATCTTGGCAGCGATCGTGATTGCCGTGTTGATGTTCTTCTCCGTTAAATCCCTTTCCGCAACAATCGCCATTATGCTCAATCTGCCTTTGGCTTTGGTGGGTGGTATTATCTCCATTGCCTTGAGTGGAGGTGTGATGTCAATCGCTTCTTTGATTGGATTTATTACCCTATTTGGCGTTGCTGTCCGCAATGGTTTATTGCTAGTAGACAACTACAACAACAAATTTGCTCAGGGAATGCCGCTCAAAGATGTGATTGTCAAGGGTTCCCTAGAACGAGTTAATGCGATTCTGATGACCGCACTTACTTCCGCACTAGGGATGCTGCCATTAGCGATCGCTAGTGGAGCCGGCAATGAAATTCTACAACCCTTGGCAATTGTAGTTTTGGGCGGTTTATTTACTTCTACAGCTTTGACCTTATTGGTCATCCCTGCTCTCTACGCTAAGTTTGGCAAACAGTTGATGCCTAAACTTAATTCCACTTCTAGCTTTTTTAAGCTAACCGACCGTTAAAAAGGAATGTCATCTGGATCGGGTTCTTGTTCTTTTATGGGAGGATAATTGCTGGGCTGAAAAGTTGGAGTTTGGGGTATGGGTTCTGTATTTATCACCTGAGGTACTACACCAACCGTAGTTTTAGCTGGGGTAGGGATGGCGCTTGGTGCATCATAACTTGGAACTTCAACTTGAGGAGACATTGCAGGCGCAGTCACTTCTGATGTAGATGGGCTGAAACTACTGCCTAAAGACTGAATCTGTTGTACTGTCAATTCAGCACGTTTTTCCTTAAAACCTTCTTGACGCTCAACAGTGTGCATTCCTAAGCGACCTGCTAGAATCACGTGATCGCCTTGATGGTAATTTTGTTGAATTTCTGTGGCTAAATTTCCCCAACCTACAACTTTCAACGTCACTAACTGGTCTTCTGCGCGCTGGGAGTTGGAAAACTGCACCAGCATTTCTGTCACCGCTAAGTTATCGGCTGTGTAGCGTAATTGCGGTTCTTGAATGATTTCCGCCATTAAAACGCAGCTGTTCATGAAATCCTCCTAACTGGAAACTAAAGTAGTTCTTATTCCCTAAATTTTTTTATATGCCCGAATTAATTTCTTACATACACTTTTAGCGTTGAGTCTTTTTTAGCATAAAAGCCAAGCGATAGTTTTGAACAGCACTAGGGATGCCATTCGCTACATTCGCCTGACTAAAACGAGCATTAAATTCTGCATGAGTAGTATAATTGTACCACCTAGTAGCAGAAATCTAGTAACAGAAATAAATTCAATCAATTACCTGCCTTCTGGTGGATTTAATCTGTCCTCGCTTAGTTTTACTGTCAAGACGTTTTTTTTGAGAACTGCGAGTTGGTTTGGTGGATTTGCGTTTTCTCTTGAGTACGACTACGCTTTTAACAATTTCTTGCAGTCGTTGCAAAGCCTCCTGGCGGTTTTGCTCCTGGCTACGGTATTCTTGGGCCTTAATAACAATGACTCCTTCCTGGGTAATGCGTCGGTCATTTAACTTCAACAGTTGCTCTTTATAGAAAGCTGGTAATGATGAAGTTTCAATATCAAAGCGTAAGTGAATAGCAGTAGCAACCTTGTTGACATTTTGACCACCTGCACCTTGAGAGCGAATCGCGCTCATGTCGATTTCGCTATCGGGGATGATAATTTTATGAGAAATTTGCAGCATAACTTATATATAACTTTATCCGTGCAATCGCTACAGCTAGTATCAATAAACAATGGGTAGATTGCCTGATAATCTTTTGTTTTAGGCTGTTTCATCCGTCAATTTAAAGCCCCAAGGCTTCAGAGCCGCCATCCCTAGTTCCCTATCTACACCTTCATAAAGCTCCCATTCAGCCGGGTGATCTTTAGGATGTCCGTCGCCTACATTACCTGCAACTTTGATTACCAGAACGCCCGCCAAGCGATGGCGCTCCAGACTTTTTGGCAGAGCTAGTTTGAGTTTGTGACCGACAAACTTCGATGCACTTGAATTAGCTACAGATTCACGAATTAAACAGATATCACCTGCCATCCCCCAAGTAGTTTGGTAGATGTGGAGAAACGATATGTAAATGTCTGGTTTGATGGCTCTTTTGAGAACTTGCACTATCTGTAATCCTTATAAGGTTGTTCTTGGTTCCAGAATTTTAAGCAAAAATAGCAGGAAACAGGGTTGAAAGTCTTTTGGTGTCTAGGTTTTCTGATAAATTGATGTCCTTACCTTTACTTTAACTGCTATGCTATCTCTGTTTCATTCCTGATATTTCTAACTCTAAAGGATCGCGCAGCGCCCGTTGCGTAGCATCTCCAACAGGATCAGGCTTGAGGAGTGTAGACATCACCTCTTGATTTTTTTTATTTGTCAGTCTCTTGGACGTGAACCGGAAAAACCCCCAAGGCAATTAACCGTGCTGGGAGGTCGCGTAAAATGGGTAAGCGTAACAAAAGTGGTATCTGAAAGGTTTTCTGGGATGTGAGAATCGGGGCAAATATGCGTTTTTGGATCAAGGTTTGGAATCCTTGAATAATGCGTGTGGGTAACTCCCGTTGGCGCTGTACTTTTGCTAAATCACTTAGTTCTACAGATTTATTTTGCAGTGGTTGGCTTAAGATATTTGCAGCCACAACAGCATCTTGAATGGCATAGTTAATGCCCACTCCGCCCACAGGAGACATCACATGAGCAGCATCTCCAATGAGTAATAATCCCGGACGATACCAACGTTTGACGCGGCTAGATTCCACCGAAAGAAAGAAAACCTGTAACCAATCTTGTAAATAATCTATGCGGTTACTGAAATTGGGTACAACTTCCACAACGGATTTTTTCAACGCCTCCAAGCCAGCCTCCCGAATCTGCTGATAACCGCCTTTGGGAATCCCATAAGCAATTTGCCATTCATCTCCACGGTCAAGCATAGCCACAATGCGTCCTGGCGCAAAGTTACCAATTCCCCCTTGGGGATCTTCTGGCTGATGGGGTAAACGGAACCACAGGACATCCATTGGTGGTGATGTACCAATTGACTCGAAATTACCTTGTTGTCTCAGACGTGAGTGGCGACCATCTGCACCCACTGTCAGTATTGCCCGGATTTCATGCCAGCCACCGCCTCCGCGATAGCGGACACCCTGAATTACGCCATTTTCCTCAATTAATTCCTGGACATTTGCACCCATCACTAACTGAAAAGTGGCATATTTTTGGGCTTCTTGGGTGATGAACTCGAGGAATTTCACCTGAGGCATCATTGTGATGTAGGGATAGCGGGTTTTGAGATGACTAAAATCTGCTAAGGTGACGGTATCATCAGGAGTACGAATTTTCACCTGGTGCATCTTAGCATGGGGTAATTGTAGTAGGCGATCGCTTAACCCTAATTCCTCCATAATTTCCATGACTGACGAATGAATTGTGTCTCCCCGAAAGTCACGATCAAAATCTTTATGTGCTTCCAACAAAATCACAGAAACACCTTGACGTGCCAATAACAGAGCCAATACAGCCCCGGCCGGCCCACCGCCAACAATGCAACAATCTGTGGTTTGTACGTCTAAAATTTCATGGGCAGGATTTTCAATTACATGGGTAGTCATACCACACCTGCTGATACTCCATATATTTAGGATAATGGGCTTTTTCTGGTAGGGTCTATTTTTTTTACTTTTCGTAGTCGCAGGTAACATATATCATGAGCGCTGAATTTTCTGCTTTGCGGAATCAGCTATTGTTAACTACTAACTATTACCGTTACCCCAAATACCCGTGGCGCAAGTTGTTTTAGAAAATGTTTATAAAAGTTTTCCCCAGCGTAGAGGGGAAGGTGTAGCCTCACAAATTGCTACCAGTAATGGGCAAAAAAACGTCACACCACAAGAAGCACCAGAAACTATTAATGTTTTGCGACGAATTAATTTAACCATTGCAGATGGTGAATTTATGGTGCTGGTGGGCCCTTCTGGTTGTGGCAAAAGTACCTTACTACGGCTAATTGCTGGGTTAGAGGCGATGACAGGAGGCAACATTTGGGTAGGCGATCGCTTAATTAATGACCTCCCGCCCAAAGAACGGGACATTGCAATGGTGTTTCAAAATTATGCCCTTTATCCGCATATGACGGTGTATGACAACATCGCCTTTGGACTACGGCGGAGGGGGGGAGAAGCAGGGGTGCAGGGTGCAGAGCGCAGGGGGGAAAATCAGCATTCATCACTTCCTCATTGGGTAGAACATTCCCTAGTGGGAGTTACGAGGCAGTTACCTAAAGGACTGCGTTATGTTTCTGACAAAGAACGACAGGTAGATCAACAGGTGCGAAATGTGGCTCATTTGTTGCAAATGGAAACTCTGCTGAATCGCTTACCCAAACAGCTATCGGGAGGACAAAGACAACGAGTGGCATTAGGCAGAGCGATCGCCCGCAATCCCCAAGTATTTTTAATGGATGAGCCGCTATCTAACCTAGATGCCAAACTACGGGCGGAAACCCGCGCCCAAATTGTTAAATTGCAACGTCAACTAGGAACAACCACGATTTATGTCACCCACGACCAAACCGAAGCAATGACAATGGGCGATCGCATTGCCATTATGAATCAAGGTCAGATTCAACAAGTTGCCTCGCCATTAGAACTTTATAACCGCCCTACTAACCGTTTTGTTGCCGAATTTATTGGTTCACCACCGATGAATTTTATTCCTGTACAATTTCACGCCCCGTTATTAATTACCCATGCCAATTTTCGTTTCACCCTTCCAGAAACTTGGGGTGCAGCCCTGAGAAAATATGATGGACAAACTATATTATTAGGCATTCGCCCAGAACATTTAATTTTGAGTGTACCTGCAACTAAAAATCTGCCTGTAAAAGTAGATTTAGTAGAAAATCTAGGTAACGATTCCTTTTTATCTGTGAGAATTTCCGAACCCGAATCTTCAATTAACCCTACAGACAAATATCTCCAAGTACGAGTCCCACCAGATCGATTAGTACGTGTTGGTGAGCAATTATGGTTATCGCTAAATCCAGAAAAAATTCACTTTTTTGATCCTAATACTGAGTTAGCCATCTTTATGTAGGGGATAAGAGGCAATGGGGTATTAGAGACTTCCAGAAATTAAATTATGCCAATTTTGATAACGAAGACGATAAGCAGATTCTTTCTCCCCCAGCCTCCCCCTGCTTCAAAAGTGATGTTTGGGACTTCCAGAAATTAAATTATCCAATTTACTGGGATGCAAGGTTGTCTTTCTCCCCCCTGCTCCCTGCTCCCCTGCTCCCCTGCTTACCCAGTGATTGGACATTTATTTAGTTTGAAGTCCCTTTGTCAGTCCCTTACGCCCCATCTCCCTCATAATTGAGTGGCAAAATTACTGTAAATTTCGTGCCTACACCAACTTGACTAGTAACATTGATGGTACCGTGATGAGCTTCAACACATCTTTTAACAATTACTAATCCTAACCCTGTACCCTGAATAGATTGGACATTAGAAGCTCGATAAAATGATTCAAATAATCGAGTCTGGTCTAATTCAGGAATACCAATTCCTTTATCACTAATTTGAAATATGGCTGCCTCATTAATAGCATCATAGGTTAAATCAACCTGAATATTTTCACCTGGTGGAGAATATTTAACCGCATTAGAAAGCAAATTAATAAATATGTATTGTAAAAGTCGTTCATCGATCCAAGCCTCTGAGCATTCATTATGACAGTTAAAAATCACTTGATGCCCACCACTAGCAACAGCAGAAAATTCGGCAATTATTTCTCTACATACTTGCTGTAAATTTAAATAGGTCGGGTTAAATTCTATTTTTCCTACATCAGATTTCCCCATAAAGAGGACATCTTCCATTAATTCTTTCATGGATTTTACTGCACCTTTAATTCGTCGTAAGTAGGTGCTTTTTTTAGTTTCTGTTAAATTATTTCCTTGCAGTTCTATTAATTCTACTGCTGTTTGAATCACCGTTAGGGGATTACGAAATTCATGAGAAACTGTCGAGATAAATAAAGATTTGAGATTATTGAGTTCTCGTTCCTTATTCAAAGATTGCTCTAGTAACTCTGCTTGCCGGCGTTCGCTAAGATCCCAAAAAACGACTACTACACCATCGATCTCGTTTGAGCTTCGCATTATAGGGGAAGCACTATCCCCAATGGGTACTCTGGTACCATGTCTGGTAACTAAAGATGTAAATTCTTTTAAATATACAACCTTTTGCTCTCGCAGCACTTTGAGTACTGGGTTTTCTAGTGCAGCTTCTGTCACTTCATCGACAATATTAAAAATTCGTGATATGTCGTGTCCCAAAGCATCTAGTTGTCGCCAGCCAGTTAATAGTTCAGCCGCAGGGTTCATAAATGTCACCTTTGCTTGCTCATTGGTGGCAATTACCGCATCACTCATAGAATTTAACAGTGTGGCTAACCGGTCACGATTTTCCCGCAAATCGCTTTCTAGTTTGTGTTTTAATAAACCGATTTCTACAGCTATTCTTAAATCTTTAGAAGTAAATGGTTTGACAACATATCCAAATGGTTGAGTGAGTTTAGCACGTTGTAAAGTATCATCATCACCATAAGCTGTCAGAAAAATTACGGGAATACCTAACTGCTCACGAATATAAGAAGCCGCGGCGATACCATCCATATCACCTTTGAGGATAATATCCATTAAAACCAGTTCTGGTTTTGTTTCCCATGCTTTGGAAATCGCTACTTTTCCCGAAGAAGCTGTACCCGTAACCATGTATCCTAACTGATTAAGTTGGCTAGCAATAGTTCTAGCCACAATCACTTCATCTTCAACAACTAATATTTTCACTTGACCCATTGGAAATTTGTTTGATGCAAAATTTAAGTTAACTGGGGAAATTGGATTGTGAATACTGTGCCATGATGACGTTTTACAGTAATGTTGCCTTCTAGTTGTTCTATCGCCAAGTCATGAACTAAAGATAAGCCCAACGTATCAGTGTTACTAAAGTCTAAATTCTCTGGTAAACCTACGCCATTATCGCTAATAGACATTTCAATAACATGGCCAACATTGTGTAATTTAATAATTATTTTACCCGTTTGTTGCTGAGAAAAAGCATATTTGAGGGCGTTGGAGATTAATTCGTTGATGATCAGTCCACAAGCAATAGCTTGATCAACATTTAAACTAATGGCATCTATGCGAGTTTCTAGCTCAATTCTTCCAGGTACTATCTGATAAGAAATTAGGATACTAGTTGCTAAATTTTCTATATAGTCAGCAACATCGAGTTGCCCAATGTTAGGTGAAGTATATAAGTTTTTGTGAATTAAAGATATTGAGTCAATTCGATTTTGGCTGTCTCGAAAAACTTTGATAATTTCTGCATCTTTGAGTGTTTGCGACTGGAGTTGTAACAAACTTGATACAATTTGTAAATTATTCTTAACTCGATGATGAATTTCTTTTAGTAAAACTTCTTTTTCTAGCAAGGCACTTCTTAAGTGCATTTCTGCTTTTTGTCGTTCAGCCAGTTCATTTTGAGCTTGCTGGTAGATGCTAGATTGTTGAATGGCGATCGCAATTTGCACTGTTAGTTGATCGAGCAAATCCAACTGATTTTCTTCCCATTGGCGGGGACTAGAACACTGATGTGCTACGAGTAAACCCCACAAGCCAGAACCAACGTTGTCTCCACCCACTTCTAGGAGAATTGGCACCACTAAATTAGCTTTAACTTCAAAGCGTTCTAGCAACTGTAAATGACAATTAGTCAGCCCAGCTTCATAAACATTGGCGATCGCCCGCTTACGTCCATGATGATACTCTGCCCCGGCACCTGTTTGAAAACAGTTATCCTCAATTGTTTTACCCAAAGCCACTGTCCAGCCGGTTACTACCGATTCCGCGACAACTGTACCACTCATATCTGGGGCAAACTGATAAACTACAACTCGATCCACCTCCAGCAAATCTCTTACTTCTCTGACAGTGGCATTGAGAATCTCTTGTAAATTTAAAGATTGGCGGATTCGTTGAGCAACAGTTCGCATTAATTGTTCTCGTTCAGCTTGAGCCTTAAGTACTATTTCAGTTTGTTTGCGGACTGTGATATCTTGCCCTATGCCGATAATTTGCCCATTGTCAAGATTTATATTAGTCCAAGAAGTATCAATAACCCGACCATCCCGGACTTGAGTTTTAAAGTCACTCCAAGTACGTTCTGCGGATTGAACAAAATCGATGACATATTGACGATCTTCAGGATCAGGATATAACTCAAAAAGAATATCGCGGTTTTGGCAATCTTGCAGTTGCCAACCCAGGGTATTTTCCCATTCTTGGTTCACCCACTGGAGCTTACCATCAGCATTGATTAATGCAATCATCAATGGGATACGAGCAAAAATGCTTTGCAAAAACTCATTTTGTTCTTGGAGTTGGGTTTCAGCATTTTTATGTGTAGTAATATCCGATAATACAGTTAATATAGCCGATTCGCCGTTAAAAGTTAAAGACTGACGCGAAGCGATCGCCCAGAAAGACGTTCCATCTGCTCTTTGGAGTAACAGTTCATTACTTTGCCGCGAATCATGTTGGCTAAAGGCTTCTAAAAGTGGTGTTAATTCGGATTTTTCTGCTTTTAAATCTACAATTAATTGTTTAACTAAATCGTCTTGAGAAAATCGAAAAGTTTGGATAAATTCTGGGTTAGCATATAAAATTGATCCATCAGATAAGCGATAAATCATTAATGGCACCGGGAGAGATTCAGCAATTGCTCGAAATTGCACTTCACTGGCCGGAAAATCACTTATTGATTTAACATCAATTAATAGAGCATCGCATTCAGCATACTCCATTGCATAAGCAGTAGCTTTAATATAAATAGTATTCTGATTTTTTAACTTAACAGACAATTCCAATTCAGTTTTTTTTTGAGATAAAGTTTCTAAAAAAATGACATTTTCCAGAGGATGAATATCAGTAATTTGCATTTGTAAGAACTCTGCTTGAGAATATCCAAATTCCTTAATAGCAGAGGCATTAATATCTAAAAATTTTCTAGTTTTGCGGTCATATATCCACATAGGATGCGGATGATCATCAAAAATAAAACTAAAATTCATAATTTTTAAATTTGCTTAAAAAATATTTTAAAAGTAGGGAAGCGGGGCAAGAAGGGACATGAATTAAATAACATGCAAGTCTAGTTTTTGACCTCACCCCGTCTTTGACTTGCGTCAAAGTCTCCCCTCTCCTTACCAAGGAGAGGGGTTGGGGGTGAGGTTCTGTATTTTATTAAATCTACATTCCTAAGGCAGATTTTTCCCATCCCCATTGCCTCCTGCTCCCGTACCCTTCGGGAAGCTACGCTAACGGCTGACGCTCACGGCGAAGCCTGCCCCCTGCCCTTATCTTGGTCTTCCCAGTGTTGTGACGTAGACAACAGCCTCATCAGCAGGGATACCCAAAATTTCATTAACTTGGTCATCAAAGAAACCACCAATACCGCTGACACCGACACCCAGATTAGTTGCGGCTAAGTTCAATCTTTGCCCCAAATGTCCGGCATCCATATGTAAGTAACGGTAAACGCGATCGCCATATTGTGCGATCGCTGATTTTAAATCGGCTGTATGAAATAGTACAGCTGCGGCATCTCGCCCTAAATCTTGCCCCAAGCAGAGAAAATGTAACTCCCGCCGGAAATTTTTAAACCTAATTTGTCGTAGTTCTTGGGCTTTGGGTGCGTAATAGTAACAGCCTGACTCCAAACCTGTCACCCCACTAACGGCAATAAAGGTTTCAATTAAGTTGAGGTCAAAGTAATCTGGAGAATTGTCTAAACTTTGGTCGATGTAATTTTGTGGTTGATAGGTGAAATCAAGTAAGCTTTTGAGTTCGTCGAAGCTTAAATCTTCGCCACTGTACGCGCGGGTGGAACGTCGCTTATACATAGTGAGTTCCAAGTCCGATAGTTTTTCTCCCCAGTTAATCGGTGTGGTAGCGGTGGGAATTTTCAGACAGAAAGGAAAGTTGTATTTATCTTCCAGCGATTTTTCTTGTTTGACAACCGGTAAATTCAGTTTACCCGTGACACCTGCTTGAATTTGGGTGTGGCGATGAAAATATTTCAGCAGTTCGCCATCAGGTATGGGCGGATAATTGGTTTCGGTACTAGAAGGTAAAGCTGTGCATCCCAGTGGTAAATTTTGTTGAATATCTAATAAGTCTGCCAGAGGTAAGACAGCGATCGCGCCTTCTTGTTGCGGATCGATATACAGTAGATCATTGACAGCTTCATCTACAAAACCGCCAATCAAGTGTGGACGATAATCATTAACCGCCGCAGCTAGCTCGATATTGCCCAAGAGATGCCCCGCATCTAGAAAAATTCGACGGTAAGCCCGATCTTCATATCGCCATGCTGAACGATAAAAAACGCCGGTAATGACAATTGCCAATTGGGTACTTTCCAAAACAGGATGCCAGAAACAAGCTTCCTGCAAAGATTGCCAAACGTCACTTTCCCAATAATGCATCAGAGAGTGAGTCCGACATTGGTAGTTATACAATCCTGGTGGTAATAATGGTGTGCCACGGGAAACTACATATACTTCAGCCGGATACAATCCCCCAGCACTAGGGGCGGCGCGTAAATATACCGCACTTCCCATAGAAGGCATTCTCGCTGTCAGTCCATAGCTACGAAACAGTAACCGCGAAAGTCTTTGCCACCATTGAGCATCCGGGTTATTCGCAAATGTCTCTAGTGTTTCTTGGATGTAGGGTTTGAGATCTAAAGTTGAGCCAATCTTGTACTCTTTAAAGGGTACTGGCTGTTTAGCCCAGTCTAATCCTTGAGTTTTGGAGGCCAGGGTTTCTGGATCGTATTTAGTCCGTTCGTGATAGTGCTGGGCAATGGATTGGTGTATTTCTGGCATAGTAATTTAAATACTCTTAGGGCATCCTCCTTTTGATCTTGGCATCCATCAGCCTTTTTGTTTCGTGTTAATTAGTACAAACTTTAGACACACAATGTGGTTTTTGTTGGTTTATGGTGATCTTTGGTAAATAATTGACTATAAATTGAGATGAATGTTGACCAACTCGGAAATATTGGGTCTTAATTTAAATTTAAAAGAATAGAGAAATTTCCCTATTCCCTGCTACAGCTATTCAGATTGGGCTGATTCTGGAGTTTGTGTTCGCCGCCAACGCATCCAGCCATAAATACCAGCAGCCACAATTAACCATAAGGGACTGTAAACCAAGAACCAAATACCCAATTTAAGTAAGCTCACAGTAAACAAACCTAAAGAGTTGGTAGATTGATTCCACGTTTCCTGAATTTGGGAACCCAAGGCTGGTTGTGGACTAGTACTAGATACGGCTGCTTCTAGGTTTAGGGTAATGGTGGAGTAGGCAACTTGATTTTGTAAGCTTTTCAATTGGGCATCAATTTGTTCTATAGATTGTCGGACGTTACTTAGTTCTTGAGAAACACTTAGCACATCTTTGATAGAACCAGACCGATCCATAATTTTTTGTAAATTAGCCTCTGTTTGCCTAAAGTTGGTTAATCTAGCTTGGAAATCTACCAGGCGATCGCCTACATCTTCTGCTGTAATATTACGATTATTAACTGCGCCTAATTTAGCTAATTCTTTTAAGGTTGTTTCTAGTGAATTTTGCGGTACTCGCAGCGTCATAGATGCAACATGACGGGCATTTTCCTGTGTGGGTTGACGTTCATTTAACCCAATTAAATCCCCTTGGTTTTGATTAATAATTTGGGAAACAGCATCAATACTCTGACTCACGGAGTCCACAATCACAGTCATGGCTGCCTTTTTAATCAATTGAGGACGCCCACGAGACGGTATAGGTGCAGTTTCCGCCTGTGGCGAGGGCATACTTTCACTCATCGCAGCTGCTGGTGCTTCATTAGCCAGGCGATCGCTTTGGGATAATTCTTGATTTAATGATGGTTGTACAGCAGCACAACTGGTAAATATTACCCCTCCTAAGAAGGCGCTGACAACTAAGACCGATTTTCTTGGTAATCGCATTGATTTCTGCATAATCTACCCCCAGATAGATGAAGTTAATCTCAGTATCGCGGAGGTCTAACTTAAATTTGTGATTGTTGCCATTTATGTAACAAAAGCGCTATCAAACCTGGCCAAAGACGAATTGTCAAAACCCCTGTGACCCGCTAATAAATAAGTAATGGTGCTGCAAACTAAAGCGAGAAGCATGGAAACCAAACAACTAGGAAACACAGGTGTATCTGTCAGTGCAATTGGCTTGGGTGGGATGCCGATGTCAATTTATGACCGCCCGCCGGAATCGCAATCCATCTCAGGAATTCACCGGGCTTTAGCTCTAGGAATTACATTTATTGATACTGCTGATTCTTACTGCAAAGATGAGTCAGATAAGCACCATAACGAACGCCTAATTCACAAAGCAATTGCCAGTTACAAAGGTGATGTCAGCCAAGTGATTGTAGCCACCAAAGGCGGTTTAATGCGTCCTGATGGTAGCTGGACACGCAACGGGAACCCAGAACATTTGCGGCAAACAATTCGTGAAAGTTTTGCGGCTTTGGGTGGTGAAAAACCCATTGATCTTTGGCAATACCATTCCCCAGATACCGATTACACTATTAAAGAATCTTTGACACCAGCCAAGGAAGCCGTAGCAGAGGGTTTGATTCGGTTTGTGGGAGTTTCTAACTTTTCCGTCGAACAAATCAAGCAAGCACAAGATGTAGTTGACATTGTATCTGTGCAAAACCAATACAGCCCTTGGGAACGACAACCAGAAATAGACGGCGTATTGCAATATTGTGAACAAGAAAAATTAACCTTTTTACCGTGGAGTCCCTTTGGTGGAATGCGTCGCCATCAAAGCTTGCCAGATATTCAGGCGATCGCTCAATTAGCTCAAGAAAAAGGCGTATCGTTATACTGTATCGTCTTGGCATGGTTGCGTTCCAAGTCGCCTTGTATTTTACCCATTCCTGGTGCTAGCAAAAGCTCCAGTATCGAAGACTCAGTACGTGCTGTTGATGTTAAACTATCGCCGGCCGAAGTGCAAAAAATTGACCAGGCAACTTCTTGATACTCTCCACACCTTACCCTTTTAAGGTAAAATCAAAAGCCTGCTAATTTAATGACGATGCTTGCTGACAGGAGATGCATATGGCCCGGATGTATTATGACGAAGATGCCAATTTAGACCTTTTGGCTGGAAAAACTATTGCCATTATTGGCTATGGTTCCCAAGGTCATGCCCACGCCCTTAATCTTAAAGATAGTGGTTTGAATGTGATTGTGGGACTGTATCCGGGTAGCAAGTCAGCAGGAAAAGCTGAAGCCGCTGGGTTAACTGTTAAAAGTGTTGCCGATGCAGCTAAGGCTGCCGATTTCATCATGATTTTATTACCTGATGAAGTCCAAAAAGCAGTTTACAAACATGAAATTGAACCAAATCTGCAAGAAGGTAACGTATTAGCTTTTGCCCACGGGTTTAATATTCACTTTGGGCAAGTCGTACCACCAGATAACGTAGACGTGGTGATGGTAGCACCCAAAGGGCCAGGACACTTAGTGCGCCGGACTTATGAACAAGGGCAAGGCGTACCAGCATTGTTTGCAGTTTATCAAGATGCCACGGGAAAAGCACGCGATCGCGCCATGGCATACGCTAGAGGTATCGGTGGTACCCGTGCCGGCATTCTAGAAACCAGTTTCCGCGAAGAAACCGAAACTGATTTGTTTGGCGAACAAGCTGTATTATGCGGTGGTTTAAGTGCCTTAATTAAAGCTGGATTTGAAACCTTAGTTGAAGCAGGTTATCAACCAGAATTAGCTTATTTTGAATGTCTCCACGAAGTCAAATTAATTGTTGACTTAGTTGTCGAAGGTGGTTTAGCTACCATGCGTGACAGCATTTCCAATACTGCTGAATATGGTGACTACACCCGTGGACCTCGCATCGTCAACGACACAACCAAAGCTGAAATGCGGAAAATTCTCAGCGAAATTCAATCTGGTCAATTTGCCAGGGAGTTCGTTTTAGAAAATCAATCTGGTAAACCAGGCTTTACCGCTATGCGTCGCCAAGAAGCCGAACATCCCATTGAAGAAGTCGGCAAAGATTTACGGGCTATGTTTAGCTGGTTGAAGAAAGTTTAGGGACTGGGGAAAGAGGCAGGGGGGCAGGGGGCAGGGAGCAGGGGGGAAATATTTTCGGTGAGTACCAACATCTTTGTTTTTATCTCCCTCATTTCCCTACTCCCTATTCCCTACTCCCTACTCCCCCATCTTTAATCTTCGTGGTCTTCAAAAGGGTCAGCTAATTGCTTACTTGGGGGGCCAAAGGAAGTGTAAATTGCAAAACCAGTGATGCCAACTAAGGCGACAGCGACGGAAATACTAAGAACTATTGCGGGTTCCATAAATTAGGAATAAATTATGAGTGCTATTCTTATAGAATATTACAGAAGATTAAAAAAAGCTTTGGCAACTGATCTTAGGTGAACTATGGCACAACGGACTAGGTTGGGAGATATCCTCAAACCACTAAATTCTGAGTATGGTAAAGTTGCTCCTGGTTGGGGTACAACCCCTGTAATGGGCGTTTTTATGGCTCTATTTTTTGTATTTCTGCTAATTATCCTGCAAGTTTACAATAAGTCACTGTTGATTCAGGATGTATTGGTTGATTGGCAGAGTTTAGGCGGCTAACTGAATACATAGCATTGTAGCTTGCGTAATCAGCGAACCTATGCCCGGCTTGTCCGGGTTTTTTTCTGCGTTTTATACTAAAGAAGGCTAGTCCTAGATTAAGTAAGCATGGTATAGATGAGGTAAGTGTCCCTGGCTTTACCTACATTTTGTCTTTATTAGGAGCAACCACATGAATATATTTGGTATCGGTCTGCCAGAAATGGGTCTGATTATGATAGTGGCGCTGTTAATTTTTGGCCCCAAGAAGTTGCCAGAAATTGGTCGTAGTGTTGGTAAAGCAATTCGTGGTTTTCAAGAAGCTTCTAATGAATTTCAAAGCGAATTTAAACGGGAAGCTGAACAAATAGAACAGGTGATGAAAACTTCTGCGGAAATCGAACCCAAGCAAATCGAAGCAGCCAACTCTGAGCAGGATACTGCTGGTTCTTCCCCAGTTACTTAGGGAAGTGCTGCGAATTGATTGATTGTGGACAAAATGACAGAAGCTGTAACGAAACCATCTCTGGTGATTCCTCAACTAATTGTCGGGTTGGGGAACCCAGAACCCAAATATGACCAAACTCGCCATAATATTGGCTTTGCTGCTGTAGATGCACTTGCTCGCGCATGGAAAATTCCTGTGGCGGAGAATCGCAAGTTTCAAGGGGAATACGGTGAAGGAATGGCGCTAGGTGGAGGTAAAATCCGCTTGCTGAAGCCATTGACTTATATGAATCGCTCTGGACAGTCAATACAAGCGGTGACTAGCTGGTATAAATTGCCCCCTGAGTCGGTATTGATCATTTATGATGATATGGATTTGCCCTTGGGAAAGACTCGCCTGCGTTTGTCTGGTTCTGCTGGGGGACATAATGGGATGAAGAGTGCGATCGCTCATCTTAGCACCCAAAACTTCCCGCGTTTACGCATCGGCATTGGTAAACCCAAAAATAACAGTGATAGCGATAATTCTGAGTCTATCTCTCATGTTTTAGGAAGATTTTCGGCGACGGAAACACAATTAATGTCTTTGGTACTTCAATTTGTTGTTGAGTGCGTAGAATTTAGCCTCAAACAAGGAGTAGAAAAGGCGATGAATCGTTGTAATAGCCGCACTGTTGAGCTTTCTCAACCTTGATTACTTGTAGGGTAGGCCAAATGCCTCCCTAGTCAAAAATCCCGTTGCTTTCGTTCTTGCCACATCTTCGGCAATTAGCGACTATCCTGGAATAGTAAGTGAATCACCCTAGCGTAAATTGCCAGCAGGTGTCAAATGCTGCAAGCAGATCAGATATTAAACCACCGTTATCAAATCCAGCGCGAACTTGGTAATAATGGGATTCGCCAAACTTGGCTAGCAACCGATTTACAAGCTAATGAGGGGACAACATCGCTAGTTGTAGTTAAACTCTTAGCTTTTGGCGGTACCGTTCAGTGGGATGACCTCAAACTCTTTGAACGGGAAGCGCAGATTCTCAAACAGCTGAATCATCCTCGTATTCCCCGGTATCTTGATTATTTTTGCATTGATGACCGCACACTTTGGTTTGGCTTAGTACAAGAATACATCCCTGGGGAATCACTCAAAGAAAAACTCAATCTCAGCAACAGGTTTAGCGAAAAGCAAGCAAAAAAAATTGCTGTGGAAGTTTTAAAAATTTTGATATATTTGCATGGTTTGAATCCAGGGGTGTTACATCGGGATATTAAACCGAGTAATTTAATCTGGGGTGAAGATAACCATATTTATTTGGTGGATTTTGGTGCAGTTCAAGATAAAGCTGCTAAAGAAGGCGTTACTTTTACTGTTGTGGGGACTTATGGTTATGCACCAATGGAACAGTTTGGTGGTCGCGCTGTTCCTGCTTCAGATATTTATGGACTGGGAACAACTTTGATTCATTTGTTAACAGGGGTTCCCCCGGCTGAGTTGCCTCAACAAGATTTACGGCTACAATTTGCTGACCGGGTGAATTTGAGTCCTAGTTTTATTCTCTGGCTACAAAAGTTGATAGAACCTGCACCAGAACAACGCTTCACCAGTGCAAGTAAAGCTATGAATGCTCTCAAATCTGGTCTGGTAGCCAAACCTAAAACCCCAGAAATCGTTAATAATTCTGGTTGTGGGATCAATAACCTCACACAAACCGTACCTGAAGAAATTCAAGGCTGGAATTGGGGAGCTTTTTTATTGCCTTGGTTGTGGTTATGGACAAATAATGTGTGGTACGGATTATTTTGTTTTGTACCACAGATCGGTTGGATAATGGCGATCGCCTTGGGTACAAAAGGCAATGAATGGGCTTGGAGAAGTCGCAAGTGGCGGAGTATTGAACAATTTAAAGCTCATCAACGCGGCTGGGCGATCGCAGGTGTTTTGATTGGTGCGCCTATTAGTATGATGTTGTGGATAGGGGCGTTTATGTTTCTTAAATCTGTGCTTTAGAGGCTAGAGGCTAGAGGCTAGAAAAGCGGTTTATGAAATTTTATTCCCAATCCCCCTCGCCTTAGCAAGCAAAGAGAGGGGTTGGGGGTGAGGTTTTTAATTTCCGTATTCTCTAGCTAATTTGAGATTCCACTACACCCACAGGACAAGCAACATTTGTCCCACCTAAGCCACAATAGCCATTGGGGTTTTTGGCTAGGTATTGCTGATGATACGCTTCAGCGTAGTAAAACTCAGGTGCATCGATGATTTCTGTGGTAATTTTCCCATACCCTGCTTTGTTAAGGGCTGGCTGATAAGCATCTCTTGACGCTTCTGCTAGCTGCTTTTGAGTTTCCGAGTATACGTAAATTCCCGACCGATATTGAGTACCGGTGTCGTTACCTTGGCGCATTCCTTGAGTGGGGTTATGGCTTTCCCAAAAAACTTTCAGTAATTGGGAGTAACTAATTTCTTTGGGGTCAAACACCACCAAAACAACTTCATTGTGACCAGTTAAGCCACTACAAACTTCTTCATAAGTAGGGTTGGGTGTGAAACCAGCCGCATAACCCACTGCGGTAGTGTAAACTCCCGGTAACTGCCAAAATTTGCGTTCTGCACCCCAAAAACAACCTAAACCAAATATTGCTGTTTCCAATCCCTCAGGAAAAGGCGCTTTCAGGGGATTTTTATTCACATAGTGTGAATCCGGTACGGGCATAGTCTTTGCCCTGCCTGGTAAAGCTTCTTGGGGGGTAGGAATTACCAGTTTTTTGCCAAATCCAAATAGTCCCATTGGTTTTTACTCTAATTTTTGATAAACATCTTTACCTTACTTAACATTGTGAACCACCTAGATTGAGTTTTGCTACTTTTGATGAAATTATCCCCGATATTTTTTCGTTATCAGTCCAAAAGTAGCGCCCAATATCTTCTCAAGAGCGATACCTACGGTGAACTACGCTAACGCCTGTATGAGAAAATAAGCGATCGCACTAATTCATATTTCTATTCTGCAACGCCAAATTTATTCTCTACTCCCCTTACCTTCAGGAAAGAATCAAACGCCAGCCTATCAGGTAGCGAAGTTTGTGCGCCTAGTTTTGTTGCTGCTAAAGCACCTGCGGCTGCACCCCAAACAACTGACTGATGTAAAGAAAGTCCTGTAAAAAGTGCTGCGGCTAAACCACCATTGAAAGCATCACCAGCCGCAACAGTATCAACGGTATGAACGGGAAAAGCTGGGACAGAAAATGTTGTCTCCGCAGTGGCACAAATTACACCTTTTGCACCTAATTTGACGATGGCACATTTCACACCTCGTTGTAATAAAACCTTAGCTGCTTTGATTGCCGATTCCTCATCATCGACAGTAAAACCTACCAATTGCCCTGCTTCTACTTCATTGGGTGTAATAATGTCCACTAATGGATAAAGTTCATCGGGTAAATTCGCTTGTGCGGGTGCGGGGTCTAAAATTATTTGAATATTGGCATCTTTTGCGGCTTGGGCTGCTGCTACTACTGTATTCAGGGGAATTTCTAATTGTAAAAGTAATGCTGTAGCTGTTGGTAATAAATGAGCTAATCGTTTTATATCTTCTTGATTAACACGTCCATTTGCACCGGTAATTACCACAATTTGATTTTCACCATCATGATCTATGGTAATGATGGCAACTCCAGAACTGACGGTTTCATCGATGAAAATATTGTCCGTCTGCACACCAGCAATTTGCAAATTCTGCACAAGTTCTGCACCACAATTATCTGCGCCGACACGTCCCACCATGTGAGTAGGAATGCCCAATCTTGCTAAAGCAACGGCTTGATTTGCACCTTTACCTCCCGGTATTTTGCAAAAACTTTCTCCCAGAACAGTTTCACATGCTATTGGTAACTGGGGTGTGGTTGCTACTAGGTCTATGTTGATGCTGCCAAAGACAATAATACTCATGAATTTCCAGAGTAAGACAAATTGCTCTACTTTTCAGATACATAAATTTTTAGATTAATACTTTCTCGCAAACTGCTAAAGTAATTTAGCAACGCATAGATAAAAGTTACAGTTCCTATCATTTCCAGCAATTCTTCAATCACTATGATAATTGTTGTTATTGGGGCAAGCCGACCAAAATATTCTCTGGAAAATCCACCTACCATTTCCATACCCAAAGCTCCGCCTACATAAAAAATTGCGGCAAGCAGGAATAAAGATTGAGTCGTTTTAGGTAAATCTAGGAAAAATTTAAAATATTTGAATATAAAAAATATAACCGCAGGAATCCCAAATATAACCCAGGTGTGAAAAAATATTGGGTTTAAATTCAATACCTCTCTTAGCGAGGGAATAATCAAAATTTCGTGGAAGCTGAAGGCTTCATCGAGGCTGAAAAAAAGAAATATTAAAGATAGGTTTTTCCAATAAATATAATACTTATCTGTTTTTTTTATTGAAGTAATTGCTGCTAACACTCCAGAAGCAAATAATAACATGAACGATGAATACCAAGCAGGGATATTTAACTCTTCATCAAGGCTAAAGAGTTCATAAAACCATTTTGAGCTGGGAAATGGAAACTCGGAAACCAAAAAATAACCACTTATAGCGCCAGTTACGGCAAGACATAAAATTATAGTAATTGAACGTTGTGTAATTTTTTTAATAGAGATATGAACTATTAACTCCGGATCACGAGTAGAGGGTTGCGACATATAAATCTTTTAGGAATATTCTTAACATTAACATAAAACTTTCTCTTAATATTAACTGAGCGCTTGAGCCTTAGTTTTGACTAAGGAGCCTGCCACAAACGTCTTTAAAAGTCATGTGTCATTTTCTTCACTGAGAGTAGGTTAATAAACAGGTACTTCTGCTAACTCCTTTGTTTGATATCTTGGAAAAAAGCCTGAGGATAATTCCTATGGTAATGACGGCACCCCCAAATTCCCAACGCGCCATACTACCTAACATCAGTTGGCAAACTTTTGAAACCATTCTCGCAGAAATGGGGAATAATCGAGCAACGCGACTGGCTTATGACCACGGAACGCTGGAAATTATGACTCCTTTAATGCCCCATGAGCATAATAATAGACTGATTGAACACTTAGCTTTTGCGTTAGCTGAGGAACTTAACCTTAATCTGAAAAGCACTGGTTCTGTGACTTGTAAGCGCCAAGACTTACTGCGGGGTGTGGAACCAGATTCGAGTTTTTACATCCAGAATGAACCTGTGATGCGACATAAGCAAAATCTCGATTTAAGTCAAGATCCACCACCTGATTTGGTAGTTGAGGTGGACTACACCAGCGCTTCTATTGACCGCCTTTCTATATATCTGGCTTTGGGTGTTCCAGAAGTGTGGCGTTATGACAAACCTGTAATGCAAATTTACCAATTACAAGAGGGTGTATACATCCCTTGTGATGTTTCACCGACTTTTAAAAATTTACCACTAACCACTGAAATTCTCCGTTTTTTGCAAGAAAGTCGCATAATTGGAGAAATACCTATGATTCGTGCGTTCCGTGATTGGGTAAAACAGCAAAGAAAAAATTGACACACCATTGGCAAAACGCTATACCATATCAAGGTGCATCCTATGTAAGCTTTTATCTTATGCCTAGTGTTGAACGTGACGAACAACGAGAGCATCGCATTGAAACAGAGATAATTGTCGATGCGGAAGACAAAGAAGACCGAGCAATGGGTTGGTACTATTACCTTGACGATACTCTAAATGTGCCTTTTATGGCTAATTGGTCGAAAAAGTCACGCAAAACTTCCACAGTCGAGGAAAAAAAAGTCGAGGTGTTAGGAATGGCACCAGAAGACGAATGTTTGAAAGATATGTATGTGGAAGTAGTTTATCCCAATGGCCAAGATGAAGATGTATTTGTGGCTAAGTTGTCAGATTTAGTCGCACTTGATACAGATAATGATACTTTAGAAGCGATCGCTGACTGGCATTATTGGCTTGCCAGAGGATACAAGTTTTAAGTTAAGTGCCGAATTATCCGACAAGGATTGCCCGCAGCGACAACGTTTGCGGGTATATTTTTAACAACTACGCTACCAGCACCAATAGTAGTGTTATCGCCAATGGTGACTCCTGGACAAATAATGGCACTACCCCCAATCCAAACA
Organism: Nostoc sp. CCY0012; assembly: GCF_963920855.1. NCBI lineage: Bacteria > Bacillati > Cyanobacteriota > Cyanophyceae > Nostocales > Nostocaceae > Nostoc > Nostoc sp. CCY0012. The sequence goes on from NZ_CAWUDM010000064.1 coordinate 29,432, forward strand.
TTATCGCCAATCTTTACAGGGGCAGCAAGTTCTCTTCCAGATAACCGGATTTCTGGTTCTGTAGGATGATAGGCAGCATAAATCTGGACATAGGGGCCGCACAACACATTTTCCCCAATTTCCACGACATTACAGTCTAAAATGACACAGCCATAATTCATATATAAGCCGTTACCAGCATAAATATGGCTGCCATAGTCACAGTGGAAGGGTGGCACAATGGTTAATTTTTGTCCTACTTGTCCAAATAATTCTTGCAGAATTTGTTGGCGTTGGGGTTTTTGTTCTTCTGTTGTAGCATTGTATATTCGCAGGAGACGACTGGCTTGTTTACTTTGGGCAACTAATTCAGGATCATCTGCTAGATATAACTCACCTGCTAACATTTTTTGTTTTTCGGTTTTTTCCATAAAAAATTTTTAGCTGCATCAATTAAATAAAATTCACAGATATTGAGAAACTTAAAATAAATTCATTAAGTTAATAACGGTATTTACACTGGTTGGAAAATACATGAAACCTAATAAGCTATAGTAACAATACTAAATATTGTCTGTTATTTAGGGCAATTTTTTTAAAATGTAATTACCAAAAATATAATTTTAATAACTTTACTCAAGTAATTAATATTTTTAAAATTGAGTCAAGAAAAATTGCAGGAGATGTAGTTAGGTATGGTTTTTCGGATTTTAAGTTTGGATGGCGGAGGTATTCGGGGAGTAGTTGCCGCAGCTATGTTGGCAGAAGTCGAAAGACAAATTAATCAACCTTTAAATCAGTACTTTGATTTAATTGCCGGTACCTCTACAGGGTCGATTTTAGCAGCTGCGATCGCTACAGGACGTAGTAGCCAAGAAATTATTGATATATATAGACAACAAGGCTCAATTATCTTTCCCTATAGAAGTCGTTTTTCTTGGCAGAGAATCCCTCTAATACTGAAATATGGTTTATCTGCGCCTAAGTTTTCTGACAGTGGGTTAACGCAAGTTTTGCAATCTGCTTTAGGTGATATCAAACTATTAGATATTCCTAAACCTAAGCTGTTAATAGTTGCTTACGATACTATTGGCAGAAAACCAGTTATTTTTAAAAGCTGGCACCAAGATGCTAGTTATGGTAATCTTCCTTTATGGAAAGCCTGTTTATGTTCAGCATCGGCTCCTACCTATTTCCCCGCACAGAAACTTGATAAAAGAATTAATGGCGTAGCTAAAGATGGCAATGATAACACCATCACTTTTGAGGAAAAGGAGTCTTTAATAGAGAATATATATCAAGGCGGGCAAATCAGAATTATTGATGGCAAAGGAAAAGGTCAAACTCGCACTATTAAAAGGTATATTGGTGAAAAACAATGCGCTTTAATAAATTTACCTTGGGAACAAATTCCCGATAATACTTCTGAATATTCAATTAAAACTATTTACTCTGTTATTGATGGTGGCGTTGCTGCTAATAATCCTTCTAGTTGTGCCGTGGCTGAAGCAGTCAGATTAGGAAACAACATTGAAGAAATTAGCGTTCTTTCCGTAGGTACTGGTGATCTCACGCGAGTAATTCCCTTTGAAAAAGCCCAAGGTTGGGGTTTGATACAGTGGGCGCAACCGCTAATTGGTGTATTACTAGATGCTTCGTCTAATATTCCTGAGTATATTACTAATCAACTGCTGAATGAGAGAGCTTTACGGTTACAGTTTAAGCTAGATAGAGCATTAACAGGTAAACGCTTGAGTGATGATATTGATGATGTGAGTCAGGAGAATATTGATAATTTAGTCGAAGCTGCTCAAGTGTATGTTCAACAATCACATATACAAGCTGAGATACAGAATTTTATGCGAATTAATTGAATAATTCGAGATATACAGCACTTGCGGTTTTTAAATAAAACAGGACTTACGCAACCAATCACGCATTTTCGTCATTGCGACTGTAGGGAAGCAATCTCAAAGCTTCGATTTTCGTAGCAAGTGCGTAAGTCTTAATAAAAAAATTTATTTAGTAAAAAACTAGGTAAATGCGCCTGCAAAAATGAATGTGTTGTGATGGAAAAACAGCTAAGAATTAGCTGCTGCATCAAATATACTATAACGAGCTTTTCCCTGTTGTTTAGCGCGATACATCGCAATATCAGCATCCCGCACCAAAGTTTCAGGTTCATCATCATTACCGCTATTCAAGGCAATACCAATACTAACTGTGGTGCAAATTTGATGTCCATTGAGGTTAATTGGCAATCCTAAAGTATCTTGAATGCGTTTGGCCACATTTGTCGTGTCGGTGACATCTTTAATTTCTTCTAACAGCACAGCAAATTCATCACCACCAAATCTGCCGACAGTATCACCACCACGTACACATGATTCTAAGCGACGAGCGATCGCTACTAAAAAATCATCTCCCATACCATGCCCAAAGCGATCGTTAATTTCCTTGAAGCCATCTAAATCTAAAAACAAAACCGCAAACCGATATTCATGTCGTCTTTTTTGTCGCTGTATTGAGTGCTTCAACCGATCTAAAAACAATACTCGATTTGGTAATGCTGTTAACCCATCATAAAAAGCATTCCGCAGCAGTTGCGTTTCCATTTGCTTGCGTTGAGATATGTCATGGAAAACTAACACTGCGCCAGTAATCTGACCATTGCGATCGCGGATAGGTGCGATATTATCTCCAATGGCTATTTCTCTCCCATCTTTGGCAATCAACATACAGTTTTCTGGTAAGTTCAACACCTCACCTACTTCCATTACTTGTGTTGCTAAATTATTGATTGCTTCATCCATATCTTTGTCAACTAGGTTGACAACTTCTGATAAATCTCTGCCAAATGCTTCATCTTGTTTCCAACCAGTGAGTGCTTCCGCCATTGGATTCATCATTTGGACACGTCCACTGGTATAAGTCACCACTACAGCACAGGGCATACTGTCAATAATCGACCCCATTCTTTGTTTTTCTGACTGCATTTTCTGATTCACCTGGTGCTTATAAATGGCCATTTCCACAGCGAGATGCAGGTCTATTTCAGTGAATGGTTTTAAGGTGTAACTCAAAGACTCACTTAATCTATTATTAGGTGACTTTATATATTCTAAACATTCAGCTAAATACAAAACCGGAGTATAAAAATAGTTTTTAGTGTTAACTCAATCTGAAAGTTAATAATTCCATGATAATCAATCTCTCTAATATAGGTGTATTTTCGTGACTAAAATACTGATTAATCATCAAAGGCTATTTTCGTACCAGACCTCATACTGTATGTTTATCAAGTCTTTCTAATTTAGCTCATTTAACTGACATATTTTAGATCAAATTTTTCCAAAAAAGCGTAAAAGCAGTAAGAATGCCACAGAGAAATATCATATTTTACATATAGAAAAATATATAAATAATCAATACAATTAATTACGGCAATTACGTAAAAATAAATCCTATCTGTACATTATGAAATCTAAAAGTTTGCCAATTTGCTTACTAGCCAACAACTTCAAATAATTACATCTTTGGCAGGCGATGAAATTAATCTCAAGTATTTTCTATTTTTGATACAATTTTCACTGATTCAGCCAGATAACTATCCAGATAAATGCTGATTTCATGAAGTAATAATTCATACAAAATACTTTATATAAATCAAATTTCCGTGAAATATTTTAAACATTAGAAGGACAGGCATCCCAATTTTATATTAATAGGATTTACGTACTCGCTACGCGGTAAGCGGTTAAGAACTAAATATCATATCCAGTAGAAAAATTGTTGTCATTGCGACCGCAGGGAAGCAATCCCAAAAACCCTGTAATTGAGTCGTTCCACTCGCGGCGGACATATCGTAGGTATTTAGCCAGAATCACGACATAATCAAAGTTTTTGATTATCCCGAACTCAGGTTATTAATGATGCAGATTGGTATTAATTCAGAAAATGGCTGGAATATTTTGGCGTTAAGTTTGGCAGAGTCACTGTTGCAGTCAACCCACCATTAACTTCCTAGGAATGTTTTAGTTGCGGCACACTCATTAAGAAGTCTGTTTGGCTTGTGGAATATCATCGTTCTATGGATCTAGTTAAAGCCATGCGTCGGTGTCGGTCACTTGAAATCTGGGCATCGGACTTAACTTGAGACATGGGGATAAGCTACGGTGTACACACAAATTATCTAATCACCCCAAATCCTTTACAAGTAGGGTGTGTTGTCGCGCAACGCACCATGAATGTTTGTTTACCTGTGCTTTAGAACTAAAGTCCACTACTACCAGTTAAAAACAAACGAGGGTGAGGTTTTTCTACTTGTGTGTACACGCTAGCTGAAGATCAGGGGTAATGGGGACTAGAAATAAAATGCTCCCTCATCACCCCATCACCTCATCACCTACTCTTGAGTTGGTTTTGTCCGTTTAATGGGCTTAGGCGCAGGCGTTTTAGGCACGGGTTTGGACACTGCGGAGGGGTCGCCACCTGTTTTCTTGATAGGTTTTGGGGTTTCTCCATTGCGTCTGGGGGGAAAGGGTTTCCTTCCACCACCACCACCACCACGAGGGCCGCCTCTGAACGGTGGTTTGCGTTTTTTGGGCAAATCAGCGATCGCTTCGGCTTTTTCTACTACTAATCCGTCGGCTTCTCGTTTGGCTTGAAAGTCCCAAAACTTACCAACGGCTTTGGTGGTCAACACACCCCGCAATTTCAACTTAAAATATTTGGGTTTGTCAGTTGGCTTGCGAGGAGCTTGTTTAATTTTGACTACTAAGCTTTTGGCGTCAAAAGACTGATAAACTACCTCGCCTCGAACGGAAAAACTACCATCAGGAAGTTCGGATGAGGATACGAGGTCACTGGGAGATTCTTCCAGGTTTTCTAGTTCATCATCGGTTTTCTGTGACTGTTGATCACCCGAAGTTGACTCCTCTTCTTCTGTTGTTGGTTGTTTCGCCAGATTTTCTGGTTCCCAAACTCCCACAACTTGGAGGTGCAAGGTGTCGTTTTCTTGCCGTGTGCGCGGATAAACCACCCATAAATGATCTTTTTCTAAATCTAGGTGATTTTTGACTAAGCTCATAATCCTGCCAAGGAGGACGGCGTTAAGTTCTACACCATCTGGAGTTAGCAGTGTTCCTTGAGTAAATTGTTCGCTGCTGGCATGATAGCGTCCTCGGACTAACCCGATGGCTCGATACTGCATTGGTTCACTGGGAGGCGGAATCGGTTGTTGCCGATTGGCTAAGTTCCCATTGGCAGCAGTCTCGCTACTATTGACAGAGGAATTTTCAAGTTTAGAGGTCTGGGCTGCCACTGTACGAACATTAGCGGCTATCTCTTTCTTGATTTGAGGTTGATGGTTGGCAGAAGAGTTAGAAGGTTCAGGCGAAGGCATCAGGTCGGAATTCATAAAAACTCCTTGCGGCGGAGACACATCCCATAGTGGGATTTTACGAAGGCATCTTGAAAAAGCGTTTGTGTGGCTAATTGAAAGTGTATTTGCTTTCTACAAACCTACACCAGAGCGCCCAATACAATAGTAGAGACGCTACATTTACATTTATACGCTAATGTAACTTAACGCCTTTACACTAGTTTCGGAAGCATATCATAAGTACAATTCTGATGGCTCCTCCTAAAGTCAACACTTACTTTAGCAGTGTGAATAGTTATTTGTTATAAAATTCACAGGCAATTGGCGGTATTCCGCAAAGTTTTGGAAATATTTCGCTTGCCGATTTTATGTCAATGATCATGTCGTTTGAATTCTGGAGTAAGACAAAACTGTGTCTCAACCGCGCAATCGTTGGATAGTTAGGATCATTTTAGCGCTGGCAGTTCTTGCTTTTGTAGGCGTTTCGGTGATTCCTATCATTAGCGCACTGAATAATACCTCATCCCCAAACCAGGAGGCTACTGGCACGAGAACCAGTGTATCTTCCTCTGATCCAACATCAAAGTTGGCAGACGAAGTACGAGGTTATGAACTGGTTTTGCAACGGGAGCCAGAAAATCAAACTGCGCTCAAAGGCTTGTTACAGGCTAGGCTACAACTTTTAAGTTTAAATCAAGGTGATGTTCAAGGAGTTATTGAACCTCTAGAAAAATTAGCTAAACTCAATCCTGAGCAGTCCGAATATGGAGTATTACTAGCCCAAGCCAAGCAGCAAATGGGCGATAAAGAAGGAGCCGCTCAAGCTTATCGCGGGATTTTGTCCACTAGGCCTGGTGATTTGAAAGCTTTGCAGGGGATGGTGGCGCTGTTGTTAGATCAGCAACGTCCTGAAGCCGCTGTGGGTTTACTACAAGAAACCCTCTCTAACGCTGCTCAGGTGAATACCATTCAACCGGGAAGTGTGGATACTGTGGCTGTACAAGTGCTATTGGGTACGGTTCACGCTTCCCAAAAACGCTATCCTCAAGCTAGCTCTACCTACGACCAGGCAATTAAAAATGACCCCAAAGATTTTCGTCCTGTTTTAGCAAAAGCAATGCTACTCAAAGAACAAGGCAAAGTCGAAGAAGCAAAACCTTTATTCGATAGTGCCTTGGCTTTAGCACCTGCTCAGTACAAAGACGAAATCAACAAAGCCGCCGCTCCTCCACCGTCTCCGCCTGCTGCACCGGAAGAAGGGAGTGGGGAGTAGGGAGTAGGGAGTAGGGAGTAGGGAGTAGGGAGTAGGGAG